>NZ_JBSVXG010000049.1:0-34135 GCF_054070595.1 Pseudomonas sp. SDO55104_S430
AATACCAGCCGAATTTAAGGCTGCAGGGTTCCCCTGCAACATAGAATCTCCCACAGATTGATTGAAGTTATGTGCAGACCCCCGGGATCAATTCATCTCCCCCTGCACCCGATCCCTGCCCTCCTGCTTCGCCACATACACCCCCGAATCCGCCCTCAGCAACAGCGCATCCGCGCCTTCGCCGAGGCGCCAGCTGGCGATGCCGAAACTGGCGGTGACGACGCCGACTTCATCGATCGGCGCACTGCGCAGGCTTTGCCAAAGTTCCAGGGCCAGGGTGTGGGCCTGTTCGCCGCCGATGTCCGGGCAGAGCACCATGAACTCCTCACCACCGAGGCGGCAGAACACATCGGTGCGGCGCAGCCGGTGGCCGATGCGTTCGCAGACGGCCTGCAACACCCGGTCGCCCACGGCATGACCGTACTGATCGTTGATGCGCTTGAAGTGGTCGATGTCGAGCATGATCACCGACAACTCGCCGCCCCCGCGCTCCACCCGGGCCATCTCGGTGGTCAGGCGTTCCTGGAAATAGCGGCGGTTATGAATACCGGTCAGCGAATCGGTAACCGACAACGCACGCAGCTCTTCCTCCACCCGCTTCATGTCGGAAATGTCCGAAATATAGCCGTGCCACAGCACCCCACCGCCCGGCAGCTCCTCCGGCGTCGCCTCGCCACGGACCCAGCGCAACCCACGCTGCGGCAGCTGCACGCGGTACTCCTCGCGCCACGGACTCAGATTGTCCGCCGAAGCGCGGATCGAAGCGCGCACCCGGGTCGTGTCCTGTGGATGAATACGGGTGAAGATCGCTTCGGCGTTGAGCAGCAGCACATCCGGCTCCAGCTCGTAGATTTCGCGGATGCCATCGCTGGCGTAGATCACACTGAAGCGCCCGTCGAACTCCATCTTGAACTGGTAAATCCCGCCGGGCACATGGGCGCTGAGCTTTTTCAACAACACATCCCGCGCCGCCAGCGCCTCATGTACCCGCTTGCGTTCGGTGATGTCGATGCACACCGCCAGATGCCCGACCCACAAACCCTGCTCGTCGAGCACCGGCGTGGCCAGCATGTTGACGATCAGATGACTGCCGTCACTGCGCACCAGCGTCCATTCCCGGGTTTCGTGCCGGCCTTCAACGCTGGACTCGACCAGCATCGCCTGACAGGTCGGCACCGGCTTGCCGAAACGCGCGCTCAACTCCGCGGAACGAGCCGTCAGCTCCCGGGGCAGATGCAGGTTTTCCAGGGTCATGCGGCCCACCACCTCGGCAGCGGTATAGCCGAGCATCTGTTCGGCACCGGCATTGAAGGTGCTGATCACTCCACGCAGGTCCGTGGCGATGATCGCCACCTGGGTCGCGGCATTCAGCACCCCGCGCAGCTGACCGTGGGTGCCGCGCAGCTCCTGTTCCCGGGCGCGTAGTTCCTCGGTGCGCTGGTCGACCATCTTCAACGCACGCTGACGCTGGCTCACCAGCACGTAGAGCAAGGCGCTGAGCAGCACGCTGATCAAACCGCCGAGCACCACGATGGCGGTCACCGACGAATGGTTGGCCTGGAGAAAGGCTTCGCTGGGCTGAATGTCGACCTGATATTCGTGATCGGCCAGACGCAACAGGCGGCTGGCGGCCAGGTCACTGACGGCGGGAGGATTCGCTGATTCGAACAGGACTTCGTGCTGGTCGTCGATGGACAGGTCGAGGATGCGCACCGACAGATAATCGCGCCCAGCCTCCGGCAAACCGTCGGACAGCAACTGACGCATGCTGATCACCGCCATCACATAACCGAACGGCTTGTCGGTTGCGGCTTTCGGCTCATCGCGCTGGGTGACCGGTGCCACCAGCAGCACACCCCGCGCATAGGCCGGTTCGATACTGACCAGATGCATCGGCTGCGACACCGCCATCCGCCCATGCGCATCGGCACGCTCCAGAGTCGCCCGACGCAAAGGCTGCGCCAGCAAGTCGTAACCCAGGGGCGCGCCGAGTTTGCTCAGGGTCTGGCTGTACAGCACCACCACGTACTCATCCCGCTCGCCAGCCAATTGCAGCTGACCCTCGGTATTGAGTTCACGCAAGTTAAAGTCCGTCAGCCCCTCGTCCCGCGCCCGTTGCTCGAACGCAGCCCGCTGCTCGCCACTGACCCGTTCGGCGAACGAATAGGCCTGGGTGCGGTGCAATAGAGGTTGGGTGTAGCCGTTGAATTCGGCTCGGGAAACCGTATCGGAATTGGCGAAGAAGCGGCGCAGGCCGTCGAGGCGCTGCTCCTGATCTTCGAAACGTTCTTCGATACGGCTGTAACGCTCGCTGGCCAACAACTGGAAACGTTGGCGCAATTGAGACTTGAACAAGTCAAGCGTCGACCACGCCAGAATGCCGGTAAGCACACCGCCGAGCAGCAATACCAGCAGCGCGACCAGCCAGGCCGAGACATCTTCGCTGATAAAACCCAGGATCTTTGGGCGCACGGCGTGCAACGACATAAACACAACTCAGAACGCCAGGTGCGGGAAAGCCCTTTGGCCCTGAATTGAGTTATAGCTATTAGCCACTAATTTGACCAGTACCCGAAGAATCCAAGAGCCTATAAAAATCAAGGCTCTGTGGATCCAATCACAACAAGCGTCAACGGGCCGTGATTTTCCAGGCGCGGTGGATCTTCGAATTGCGGGCAAAATCCGGATCAATGGTCTGTGCGGTGATCTCTTCGACCGCATAGCGCTCGGCGAGATTGGCCTCCAGTTCGAACTTGCGGAAGTTGTTGGAGAAGTACAGAACACCGCCGGCCGCCAAGCGCGCCATGGCCAGATCGATCAGTTGCACCTGATCGCGCTGCACGTCGAACACGCCTTCCATGCGCTTGGAGTTGGAGAAGGTCGGCGGGTCGATGAAGATCATGTCGTACTCGTCCCGGGCGTTTTCCAGCCAGGCCATGACATCGCCCTGCTCCAGACGGTTCTTGTCCGAGAAACCGTTGAGCGACAGATTGCGCCGCGCCCAGTCCAGATAGGTTTTCGACAGGTCGACGCTGGTGGTGCTGCGCGCGCCGCCCTTGGCCGCGTGCACACTGGCGGTTGCGGTGTAGCAGAACAGATTGAGGAAGCGCTTGCCGGCGGCCTCTTTCTGAATCCGCATACGCATCGGACGGTGGTCGAGGAACAGGCCGGTGTCGAGGTAGTCGGTGAGGTTGACCAGCAGCTTCACGCCGCCTTCATTAACCTCCACGAACTTGCCCTGGGCCGCCTGACGCTCGTACTGCTTGATGCCGCTCTGGCGCTCGCGACGCTTGACCACCACGCGGCTCTTGTCGATGTTCAGCGCCTGGGGAATGGCCGCCAGGGCATCGAACATGCGCGCCGAGGCTTTTTCCGGGTCGATGGATTTCGGCGCGGCGTACTCCTGGACATGGACCCAATCGTGATACAGGTCGATGGCCATGGAGTATTCCGGCATATCGGCATCGTAGACACGGTAGCAATCGACGCCATCACGCTTGGCCCACTTGCCCAGGGCCTTGAGGTTTTTCAGCAGGCGGTTGGCGAACATCTGCCCGCCTTCGCTCAGGCGCGGCTGCTCGACCACAGGCGCGGGGGCCGGCTTGATCGGGTTGCCATTCTTGTTGAACTTGCGCTCTTGCGGCTCGTTCGGCAGTTGGTCGTATTCGGCCTGTTCACGCTCGGCCTGACGCTGTTCCGGGGTTTTGCGTTCGCCGGTGACGAACTGGCTCGGCTGCACCTTGATCAGCAACAGCTTGCACGGCAAGGCGCCGTTCCAGAACGAATACTGTTTGTGGCTGCGGATGCCCATGCGCTTGCCCAGGTCCGGGGCGCCGGTGAAAACCGCCGCTTCCCAGTTCAGACAGGCCTGACGCAGACGTTCGCCGAGGTTCTGATAGAGGTAGAGCAGGCTCGCCTCTTCACCCAGACGCTCGCCGTAGGGCGGGTTGCAGATCACCAGGCCTTTCTGGTTCTGGTCCGGACGCGGCTCGAAGGTCGCGACTTCGCCCTGGTAGATCTTGATCCACTCGCTCAGGCCGGCACGTTCGACGTTATTGCGGCCCGGCTGAATCAGCCGCGGGTCGGCTTCGTAACCACGAATCCACAGCGGTGGCTTGGCCAAACCGGCCGCCGCGCGTTCGACCGCCTCTTCATGGAGCTTTTTCCACAGCGCCGGCACGTGACCCAGCCAGGCGGTGAAGCCCCACTGCTCACGACGCAGGTTCGGTGCAATATCGGCGGCGATCATTGCCGCTTCGACGAGGAAGGTACCCACACCGCACATCGGGTCCGCCAACGCGCCGCCTTCGGCCGCGATACGTGGCCAGCCGGAACGGATCAGGATCGCCGCCGCGAGGTTTTCCTTCAGAGGCGCAGCGCCTTGCTGCAGGCGATAACCGCGCTGATGCAGGCTGTGCCCGGAAAGATCGAGGGAAAGAATGGCTTCGCCACGGTCCAGGCGCAGGTGGATGCGCAGGTCCGGGTTGAGTTTGTCGATAGACGGACGATCGCCCTGCGGGGTGCGCAGTTTGTCGACGATGGCGTCCTTGACCTTCAGCGCGCCGAAGTGGGTGTTGTCGATGCCCGAGCCGTGGCCGCTGAATTCGACGGCCAGGGTGCCGTCATTGAGCATGTGGTCCTGCCAGTCGATGTCGAGGACGCCGTGATAGAGGTCTTCGGCGTCTTTCATCGGAAAACGCTTGAGCACCAGCAGCACCCGGTTGGCCAGGCGCGACCACAGACACAGGCGATAGGCGGTTTCCATGGTGGCCATGCCACGCACGGCAGAGGTGTGCTCACGTGCATCCTCAAGGCCAAGCCCGGCGGCTTCCTCGATGAGCAGGCCTTCAAGGCCTTTTGGACAGGTGAGGAAGAGTTCGAAACGATCGGACATGAGGATACAGAGCCTTTGGCTAGTGAACCGGCAACGCATTGCCGGCCCGGTTTTCAATCAGGCGCTTTTCTCGAAGAGCGCCCGCGTGGCACGAAGGTGTGCCTCTCCACCCTGACTGCTCGGATTCAGAAGAGCTTAGATGCCAGAACAGATAAAAAAGTTGATGCAATAAAATGTCATAAGTCGACCCTTCGTCGAAAAATGTCGCATTACAACGCGAGGCATTCTCAGCAAAGGATTAACCCCTTCATCCTGCGGGGCGCCGATCATACAGGGCTTTGATCAATAAATACGTTACGAATATCGTGTTACTTATGGCCTTACCATCTTTATGGTTACGTTCTTATGACAAAACGATCATTCCCTCGATGTGACGCATTGGTTAGAAATCAATACAGGTTGGCGCCGCCATGACGCCAACACTTTGGCTCGCCACGCCGGCAGCGGGCCCCAAATGGCAGAGTCTTTCTGCCTGACCTCGATAGAGGTCGACGCGATGAAAACAGTCAACAAGTGAGGGCAACACCCTATGAGAAGACTTAAGCGTGATCCTTTGGAACGAGCATTTTTGCGCGGCTATCAATATGGGGTTGGTGGTAAATCCCGTGAGCTTTGCCCATTTACTCTACCGTCGGTACGCCAAGCCTGGATTAACGGCTGGCGAGAAGGACGCGGCGACAACTGGGACGGTATGACCGGCACTGCGGGAATCCACAGACTCAACGAACTTCACGCTGTCGGCTAACACAGGGTATTCATTCCGACACGACAATCTGAGCAATTGACGAATTAACCACGCACGTCCCATCCGGACGGCGGGCTGCGGCCCAGGGGCTCCTTTTGAGGGGCCCTTTTTTATGCCTGCAATTTGGTAATGATTCCACCCTCTGTAGGAGCGAGCTTGCTCGCGATGGTCGTCAACGATCACGCTGGATACCTGACACCCAGCGGTGATCTTGAGTCCATCGCGAGCAAGCTCGCTCCCACAGGGAGGGTTGGGTGTGGGTCAGCGCAGCGCAGCAATCGCATCCACGGATTCACGAATCAACGCCGGGCCCTTGTAGATGAACCCGGAATAGATCTGCACCAGGCTCGCACCCGCGGTGATTTTCTCCGCCGCGTGCTTGCCCTCGGTGATCCCGCCCGCGGCGATGATCGGCAGGCGACCGCCCAGCTCCGAGGCCAGCACTTTCACGGTATGGGTGCTCTTCTCGCGCACCGGAGCGCCCGACAGGCCGCCCGCCTCGTCACCGTGCTCCATGCCTTCGACGCCGACGCGGCTCAGAGTGGTGTTGGTGGCGATGACCGCGTCCATGCCGGTTTCGATCAAGGCTTGCGCGACCTGCGCGGTTTCTTCGTCGGTCATGTCCGGTGCGATCTTGATCGCCAGGGGCACGTGCTTGCCGTGACGCAGTGCCAGTTCGGCGCGGCGGGTGGCCAGGTCCGCCAGCAGTTGCTTGAGCGAGTCACCGAATTGCAGGCTGCGCAGGCCCGGGGTGTTCGGCGAGCTGACGTTGACCGTCACATAGCTGGCATGGGCATAGACCTTGTCCAGGCAGATCAGGTAATCGTCCACCGCACGCTCGACCGGGGTGTCGAAGTTCTTGCCGATGTTGATGCCCAGCACGCCCTTGTACTTGGCCGCCGCGACGCGGGCCAGCAGGTGATCCACGCCGAGGTTGTTAAAGCCCATGCGGTTGATGATCCCTTCGGCTTCCGGCAGGCGGAACAGCCGTGGCTTGGGGTTGCCCGGCTGCGGACGCGGGGTGATGGTGCCGATTTCGACAAAACCGAAACCCAGCTGGGCAAAGCCGTCGATGGCCGCGCCGTTCTTGTCCAGACCGGCCGCCAGCCCTACCGGGTTGGGGAAGTCCAGGCCCATGACCGTCACCGGGCTCTTCGCCGGTGCCTTGCACAGCAAACCGTTGAGCCCCAGACGCCCACCCGCGCCGATCAGGTCCAGGGACAGATCGTGGGAGGTTTCCGGAGAAAGTTTGAACAACAGCTGACGGGCCAGGGTGTACATGGGCGGCTTGGACTCGGGGCGGCAAAAAGTGCCGGCGATTATAGCCGGCACGGGGCGCACAGGCGACTGCTTTGCCTGGGTTCATTCAGGCAGTGCAGGAGCGGGCTGGGGTCGACTGAGGGTTCCGAGGACCAGCGGCAGGTAAACCATCACCGCCAGCATCAGAATGGCGAAGCTCAGGTAAAACCTTTTGTCTTCCACGCCGGCCTCATCAAGGGACGTCATCAATGCCCCCAGTGACAATGTGAACACATGACCCGCCGAGAGCCGGAGACCCGCAATGCCGAAGAACGAATTCAACAAATGTGTGAGCGTTGGTCGCCGTGCACCGGCACGCACCTCTAACGCGACACGCTCCTGCATGGATTCAGGGTCGGGAAAAGACGACGGATTAAACAAACGGCATTCCCTGCAAAGCATGAAAACAACGTCATCCAGTACCAGACCAGAAGTATCCAGTCCTGCTCGCATCAGATCCGGAAGCAAACGGTAGTCTTCGTCCTGGCTCGGTGGAATAAACTGCCCTGCCAACGGCAGCAGGGACTGCACTACTCCATATATGATCGCCGTAGCCCCGGTACCGGAAGCTGTGACCGGCCCTGCATTGTCCCGCATGGGAAAACAGGTGTTCAGAAAGTCTCTGATGAGGGTGTAAAGCGTTACACCGGCCATCGCCGGAAACAACCCGGGCACTTTGCAGGACCGCGCCGTCATGTACGCAGCCAAAAGAAGAGCCAGCATGCAGCCCCGCCCAAAACGCGATGCAAAGGTCCCCGCCTCGTTGCACTCATCTCGAATAGCCCCTATCAAGATTGATGCGGGCCCGATCGTTGCCATGGCCGCCACGGACCAGGCTTCGGGTGAATCGCCGTCCATGGCTTCCTCGATGCGCAAAGTCGCGAAATGTTGCGCCAGTTTGCTGATCATAATAATCAGTCCCCCACGCCCTACGATATTGGCCAGGTTGATCGCAGGTCCTTTGGCTGCATCGAACCACTCCAGCCCCACTTGAAGTAAGGCGCTCATGCGGCTTGCCGGAGTTTGCTCGGCATTTGCACAGCGCTGCATTGCCAATCTAAAGAGCTCTGAATGAACCGCCCCTTCAGGCAGTCTCCCTTCAATCACAAAAATTTCGCCGGCCCGCAGCACATCTGTATCGGTTTGTCCCAGGCTCTGCGAGATCGTCGTCAATTCATGGCTAATGGCACGATCCATGAGTTCAAAGCCCGCTGCGACTTCCCTCCGCGTACCCAGATCACTCGCCTGAAAACCAGACAAAGTCAGCGCAGAAAGATCTACACGATTGACCTCTGCCGCCGAGGAGACATCGGTCAGCTCGATGTCCTGCCCAGCGGACCTGGCGGCCGATGATCCTGTCCCTACCGTCACCATTCACTCTTCTCCCAGGCATCATCACCCATTGGTTGAAACACCTCGCGCATGAACCCCTTCACAAAAAGATCCACGCTGAACGCCAGCGCGTTCGCGGCGCTGACCTCCTTGTAAATCGGCGAGTCCTGCAGTTTCTCGTCCTTCAACCGCACCAGTACCTGCAACGTCACCGCCAGCAATGCCTTGGCCGATGGATAGACCCGGGACTCTCCATCGGCTCCGCGCAGCGTTCGCAGATACTCATGAATCGCCTTCCCGCCCTGCCCTTCCATGGCCAGCAGCTGCTGATACAAACGCTCGAACTCCGGATCCGGCCGCAGGCTGGCTGACAACCGCGATTCCAGGGATTCGACCGTCGAGGTTTCGCTCTCGAACGTGCTGCTACCGCTCACCGATTCAATCTTCATCAGGCACCCCCGCAAAACTTGCACACAGGTCCGTCAGCGCCCGTTTCGACTTGCGATCCAGCGAGCGCACCGACGCCGGCAGGTTGTTGACGCACGCCAGCAACCGCGGCTCCAACTTCTCTCGAGCCGCCGCGATATCAAACTCCAGCAACTGATCCCCGAGCCGAAGCACATACCGCTCCTGCGCTACAAATTCGAACACCAACTCACCGGGCCAGAGCCTGTGCAACCGCTCGCGCAATTCATGGCTGCGTGAGCGCCAGTGCTCCGGCAGCAACAGGTACAGCACCGCGCTCGCGTCATGGGCTTGTTCTGCCAGCCAGCGCTCGAGCATGTCGTCCAGCCATTCGGGGCGACTCAGGGCTTGCGCGAGCAAATCCCCGGCAGCCTGCGCAACGTCATTGCGCAGCTGCACTGCCAACGCCCGGGACGCCAGCAGGCTCTCGGCCAGATGCTCGGTCACGCGCAGGACACCCTCGGCATAGCCTTCCTGGAAGGCCTGGGCATGAATCGCTTCAGAGTCGCGCCGTGCCTGGTCGACGCACTCCCGAGCCCAGGCCTGCGCCTGTAGCTGCAAGGCGCGACGCCGGCGTGCGGCGGCGATGTCTTCGCGGCACAGATGCACTTCGCCCGGGTCCGGGAGGTCAGTCAGGGTTCGGATAGAGTCGAGCATGCTGCACCGCCATATGGAAAAGAGCCGGGTCGGGTTTCGCCATGGGCCACTGTTCATGCAGGCGAACTACCGGTGGGGAAAATTGCAGGAGCAGACGTTCGATCAACAGTGCAGGCACCTGCTCGTACCAGCCGCATAAAGCATTGAGACCCGCAGCCTCGACCACTTGCATTGAAATCACCGGACAGTCGATCGGCAGCGCGCCTCGCACACCCAGGCTGCAACTGGCGAAGCGGCGCATCGACAACGGCAAGCGCAGCAGCGCCCCACCTCGGGTCAGTTCCGGCATCAGGCGCCAGGCGCCCATCAGCCCGGCGATGTAGGGCAATTGCCACCAATGAAGGACCCATTGCCGGGCCGTGGCGCTCAGCTCAGTCGCCGGCCACGGACTCTGTAACTGCAGTCCTTCAAACACGATCCGATTGAGCACCTGACGCGCCTCGGATCCGCGAAACTGTGCCGGCACGCACAGGCGTTGCGGGTGCAGATAATCCAGAGGCTCGGCAAGAATCGCCTGCATACCTTCAGCGCACGCCATCACGCCGCCCCGCACTCAGGCGCAGATAAGCGAAAGTCACTGCCCCCGCCAACACCACCACGCCCACCAGACCCAGCAACCAGATGCCCCGCGAAGGCTCCTGCCTGGCCGCCACGGTGGGCGCGACATGCTGGGTCGGCGAGCGCTTGGACAGCACCACGGAGATATTTTCGTAGTCGACGCCGGCAAAGCTGTTCTTGAGAAATCGCTTGATGTCGGTGATCAGCAATTGCGGCTCGACGTCGCGCTCATGGATCGCCACCGCCGACAGGTGAATGGGCGGCGATTTGCGCCCACCCTCGCCGGCATCCAGGTCATAACTGACATGGACCCGCGCCGAGACCACGCCTTCGAGCACATTCAGTGACTGTTCCAGGCGCTGCTCCAGCGCCGAATACAGCCGGGCCTTTTCCGCCCGGGGCGAGGCCACCAACGTATCGGCGGGAAACATTTCGGCCACTTGCAGGCGTGGCCGCGAAGGCAGCGAATAGAGGTTGAGCAGATCCACCGCGGCGGAAAAATCCACCTGATCGATCTTCACCGTGTAGCCGGTCTTGCCGGCATCGACTTTCACCGCCGCAATGTTGTTGCGTTGCAGCACCGACAACACTTCGTTGGCCTGCTGCTGGTCCAGGCCTTCAAGCAGATTCGGCTGGCGACAGCCCGCCAGCGCCAGGCACAACAGCACCAGCCACACACCCGGCTTCATGAGGCGCGCAACAGGGTTTCTGCGGTGCCCACCGCCTTGCGCACCAGCACGTTGAGCAGGTTGATCTCGACGTTGTACTGCCCGCTCAGGTCCTGCAACTGGCTGAGGACTTCGGGGTCGGTGATATCCGGGCGCTGCAACAATTGATTGATCGCCGAGACCTGCTTTTCGCTGTCGACCGCGGAGCCGGCAAAAGCCTCAATCATGCGCGATTCGAGGGAAACAATCGGGCCCTCCTGCGGGCCGCGCAGTTCGCTGAAAGCCGTGGGCTGGATGTCAAAAAGGGAAATGTCCGCAACAGGCATGGCATGCACTCAGGTCAGTGGCCACGGACGGCAATCCATGGCCGTTGGAAAAACGAACGTCAGCGAGCGGCCTGGATGATCGCCATGTCGATGTCCTTGAAGCCCTTGATCGTGTTGGTCTGGGCGTTGCGGAACACGGTGTAGGAGGAAAAGGCGGTTTGATAGGCGGCCAGCAGCGCAGGGTCGGAGGCATCGTCCTTGAGCTTTTCCAGCGCTTCGTCCAGCGCTTCCTTGAGTTTTTCCGCGCCCTTTTCGAACGCATCGGCCTGGCGACCGAGAAAGTCATCGGGAAATTCGATGGGGATACCAATGTCAGCCATGAGTCACCTTTATCGTGGAGTTGGAAAATGCCAGGACGACGCGGTCGTCTTGATGTAGCCCTGAGGGCCGGTTTGAAAGGATTTGTCCTTGAGCCCGTCGTCCTTGAGCTCCACCGTGAAATGCACGTAGCGATCTCCCCACTGGCGATAGAAACCGTCGACGTAGTCACGGGCGGCGGCGAGTTCGACGTCCTGCAGATTGCCGGTCAGCGCGAAGGTGACGCTGTCGCCGTGCTCGACGCGGTCGAAGCTCAGCGACAGGCGTTGCAGGCCTTCCTCGGCAAGATCCGCGAGCAGGTGGTCATCCTGGAAATGCACGGCGATGTCCCGGGCATAGGGCGCGGCGGCCAGCAACGCATCGGACAGTTCCTGCTGTTTGTGCGGCGTCAGCAGATTGCGCTGGGCGCTGAGCAGCAGGCGCGGCGCGGACGGGTTCTTAAAGTCGAGGGAATGCCAGACCAGCTGCGGATCATGCTCGAACAGCAGCTGCTCCAGCCGTCGTCGTTCCTGATCCGTCACCAGCACTTTGGCCGACGGGGAGTTGCTGCGCATCAGCACCTGTCGGCTCCAGCCGGCATCGCGTTCGGATGAGACGAAGACATACACCGCCTCATCGCGACCCCGCAGCACTTCGACCTCGGCGCTGGCGCCAGTGATCAATGCGCGGATATCGGTTTCAGGGCTGGGCTGTGGCATCGACCAGAGGGTGGCAGCGACGGCCAACGCCACCGCGACAAAGCCGCCGGCCAGCCATCGAGTCCAGGGCTTGCCTTGAGACTCGAATTGCTCGGTGTCGAGCGAGGGGCTACGTTGTTTGCTCAGAAGCTCGGGTGACCAGGCCTGATCGCCAGGACGCAGGGCGATATGCAGGCCGCCGACCTGCACTCGCGTGTGAAACCTGCCGTGGAGCAATTCCTCGGAATCGCCGAGCAGCCGTAGCATCAGGCCATCGTTGGAGAGGTGATCGGCGAGCACTTCGAAATTGCATCCGCCCTCGGCCAGCGGCACGAAGATGGCCTCGGCGGGAACGCTGGCAGCGAGCTTCCCATCTCCCAGCAACTCCACCGCTCCCACCACGAACAGGGTGACGGATTGCACGAGGGGAAATTCGCAGCCCTGCAGCGGACCGTTGAGTATCCGCAGTACACAGAGCTGAGGGACGGCTGTCGGGTCTGTCACCGTTCACACTCCAGAGCGATGAAATGAGCCGGCATGTTAGGAAGGTGGAATTGGGAGTTCCTGATCGAATTCTGCTGAACCCGATCAGAATCCCCGCTGTTTTTGCGTCAGCGTGAGTCGTTGATAGCGCTGCCAGACCTTGCGCGCATAACGCAGGCGCGCCGCTTGTCGATCCGGCGAATTGCCGGCGTTGTAGGCCCCCACTGCCGTCCAGTTGTAGCCATATCGCGCGACAAAACCGGCCAGCACCGAGGCGCCGACTTCCACCGACAGGCAGGGTTCGTCCAGCAGGCGTTGCTCGGTGATGCCCTGGGCACTCAAGCGCGGCAGATGGATGCTGTTGATCTGCATCAGGCCGATATCCCGCGAGCCATCCTTGTTGTGGTTGATTGCACCCGGCTTGTGGCCTGACTCGACTTCGGCAATCGCCTGCAGCAGTTCGGGCTCGATCCGGTGGAGCTGGCCCGCCCGATCCCAGCAAAACGCCTGTGCCTGAGCCGCGCCAAAACAGGCGAGCATGAGCAGCGACTTGATCCTGTGCACGCTCATGCCAGACGCCGCTCCCTGGGCAACGTTTCGCAATGGCGAAAATCCGGGGCACGCTGCAGCGAGCCCCAGAGCGGCGCCACCATCAGCCCGTCCGTCGTGCCTGTTTTTGCCAGGCATAGCCAGTTTGCATATTGGTTGCGGGCATTGAGCGGATTGACCCCGAACAACACGTTCCAGGCCGCCAGCCCCTGCTCGCCGATGGCGCTTTGTGCCAGCCCGACCTGTTCCAGTTCATGCCAGGCCGCCGCGTGTTGGCCGAAGTACGCCAGCACCACGGCATTCAGAATCACCAGCAACGAGTTGGCCGCGACGCCTTGCTGCAGGGTTCGACGGGCCATGAGCACCGTCGATTCCGCCCCTTGCGCCAGCGCGATACGCAAACGCAGGACCTGAGCCCGCACACTGTCGGGGTCATGCTGCAGGCTGCGTTCAATGCTTTGCGCCGCCTGCTCGTTGCGCCTCCAGTACCAGTGATGCCAGGCGTGAAAGTAATGCGCATCAGCCTGATCGGCGCTCAGCAGGCAACGTTGGAACAGCACCTGCGCCGCCTGCTCGCAGCCACGCAGACTGGTGAGCAAGGCCAGACGCGTCAGTGCCGACAGATTGCCCGGGTCGCGGGTCAAGGCGCTGGAAATCGCCGATTGCGCCTGCTCCATCGCCCGTCCCTGATAACACAGGCCGATCATCGCCTGTCCCAGCCAGGCATCGGCCAGGCCACACCAGGCCGGCACGTATCCGGCATCCAGTTTCAGGCACTGGCGAAACTGCACCTGGGCATCGCGCAGGCTTTGCGGGGTGTGCTGTTGCAGGCTGCACAGGCCATTGAGCCAGGCCACCGCCGCGGGATACGACGCGCAAGCCTCACCGGCCGGACGCAAGCCTGTCATCCGCTGCGCCACCATGGACGTCAGGGCGCCGAGTGCCTCGCTGAGATCGCAGGCGTCTAGCGTCTGCCCATGCAGCAGCACGTGGTCGCTGCCGCGGATCAGTTCGATCGACCAGTGTTGATGGTCGCCCTGACGGATACAGCGCCCGCTCAGGCAATAATCCGCCGCCAGACGCTGGACCTGCGACCGCGCATCCAGAGATGTCGTGTTATCCATCAATCCGGAAGGAATGACCCGCAGCGACTCGCCGAACGCCGTGCTCAACTGGCGGATGATCACGTCCTGCAGATCCAGCGCTGCCGCTTCGTTCTCATGACGAAACGGCAGGACGGCCAGTGAGGGTGATGCGGTGCGCGTCGGGTGTGGCACATCGAGTTCCACCGCCGGACAGGTGAATCGATAACCCTGGCCATACACCGTCGCAATGAAGTCCTTGTCTTCGCGCAGCAGCTTGCGCAGGGCGTAAATGCAGCGGGTCAGGGACTCTTCGGCGGCATAGGTTTCAGGCCAGACGTCGTCGAGCAGCTGGTGTTTGCTGATGACCGTGCCGGATGACTTGAGCAACAGGCGCAGCACACTCGACTCCTTGGGTGGGACGTGCACGCCTTCGCCATCCCGTATCAGCGTTCCATCGCCCTGCAAAAGCCACTGGCCAAACACGAAAGAATTGACCGGCGCTTGATCGGATGCCCTGTCCATACTCTGAGACTTCTCTATAGAAAGGTACGAAACGCACGGAGCCTGCACGGTGGCAGGCTCCAGATGAAAAGCGGCGTGACTATAGGAAGTTGTGTGGGATGTTTCCGTAGGGTCGGTGACTCAGAAGGCGTAGGAATCTACGACATGATGTGTGGGCAACTGACTATCGAGGTGCAGATATCTCGCACGGTTTTCCACTGCGCGACTTCGTCTTCGGGCAGTTCGATCGCGAAGAATTCATTCAGGGCCATGACCAGTTCCACCAGGCTCATGGAGTCGATGTAGAGGTCTTCGATCAGTCGGGAATCTGGTGTGATGTTGCGTCGGGTGGATTTGAAGTAATCCGACAATACTCGGATGACTTGATTCTCGATTTCCAGCATTGAATGTTTTCCTTGATTTCACCGGCCCCTGTAGGAGCGAGCATGCTCGCGATGGACGCAAGAACACCGCGGGGTGTCAGGCAGCCAACGTCATCGTTGACCACCATCGCGAGCGTGCTCGCTCCTACAGGTTTTGTGTTCACCGCAAATCCACTGTAGGAGCGAGCATGCTCGCGATGGACTCAAGAACACCGCGGGGTGTCAGACAGCCAGCGTCATCGTTGACCACCATCGCGAGCGTGCTCGCTCCTACAGGTAAGGTGTGGTCAGAAATTCAACATGGCTTTGAGCATGTCGGCGTATTGGTTGAGGTGCGAGGACAGGGTTTTGTTGAAGTTGTCGTGGTAGGAATTGGCGTTCGAATACTTCTGGGTCAAGGACTGCAGCAGGTTCTTCATGCGTTCTTCCTGGGCGTTGAAGCCGGTTTGCCAGGCCTGGAATTTCGCTGTGTCCCAGGTGATCCAGAACACGTTGGGCGGCAGGCTGTCGCGCATGATCGTCAACGGGCTGAGGTCCATGACCACGCTGTAGGTGCCGTCGGCATTCTGCTTCAGGCAACTGGCAGGCAGGCCCAGGGCCTGGCGCCACTTTTCCGCTTCCTCGCGGGTCGCGCCGCCCATGCCGGGTGCCGGGAACAGCACTGACGCGGGATTGGGGTGGGAGTATTTGTTGATCAGCGCCTGCAAGGCCAGGCGGATTTCGCCGGCGTTGATCTTGACCTCCTTGCCGTCGTTCGCCCCCTGAATCCACTCCTTGAGCTTCGCGGTGATGTCCTTGTTGAAGTCGGCGAAGAAGTCCGAATACTTAGCGATGATGTGCTCGTAGCCGGCGAGGTAGCCGTTCTTGATCAGGTCGATCAGCTCCAGCAGTTTTTCAAAGAAGTCGTCGGAGGAACTGATGGCCTGATCGAAGGCTTCGGCGATTTCCGCTGGTGGGGGGTGTCGTTCTTTGAGATCGCGCAAGATCTGCGTTTGCGCGGTTTCAACGTACTGACGCGACTGTTCGGGCAGGCACTGTTGGCAATGCACCAACACGGCACCCGACTTAAGCAGTTGCTGTTCCCATATTTGCCAGCGCACCCGCCTGGTTTCGACCTGTGCGACAAACTCCTCCACGGCAGAATGCGCCAGGGAAAAATGTTTCCAACCGTCGACTTCCGGCTCCTGAATCAGTGGCGGAACCTTCGGACAGCAACCGCGCAACATGTTGAAGGAGCGGTTCAGCGCGTTCATTGAACGATCAATCATCTGCTCGTGAGTGAACGCCACACCTTCAACCAGCATCTCGGGAAGCAGTGAAACCTCATCGACCCGATTAACGTCGACTACGGGTTTCTGCAAAGGCGCAATGACCTGCGCAATGCCAATTGCATTAGCCATTTACACCTCTCTAATCAGCGCGGCACGCGACTGAAACAGCTGCAAGACCATTTCCATTATTTTCTGCAGCAACGCAGCGTCCGCCGAATCCTTCTGCCCGTATTCATCACTCAGACTCTTCTGCGTGGTCTGCGCGCTTTGCTGCAGCACTTCCTTTTCCCGGGCGGCGTGCTCGGTCATCCGCACGATGTTGGACACCACCTGGCTCATGCTCATCGACATGGCATTGAACGCGCGGCCGAGCTCCAGTTTCTTTTCGATGCTCTTGCCGCCCATCTGGCTCAGCCAATCCGAGTTCTGTCCGACCTTTTGCGCCTTGAGGATCTCCCCTTCAAACCACTTCTGTTCGTCAGGCGTCAGCGAGGTGCCCTTGGGCTTGAAGTCGACGGTCGTGATGCGACCGAAATCGTCGAAGGTCTTGATCGGGTAAGTGGTTTGCGGATCCCAGTCATCGCGGCCGAGATCTGCCTTGAGATCGCGCTCGATGTTGTTCGCATCAACGACATTGCGGCGGTTCTGGCTGATGTCCGCGTGCTTGAGCCCTTGCCCTTGGAACGTCTTGACCATGGCGAAACCGGCGATCGCACCGGAGACCGCCGCGGCGGTGATTGCGCTGTGCAGTGACGCCTTGCCCGACTCGATGATCGCCGCGCCCTGGGCCTTGGCGGCGTCGGCGGCCATGATGCCGAAGTGTCCGCGCAACTGGGCGTTGGCCACCCGGGCGATGTTCAGCGCGATGATCGCGGCCACCAGAACGTTGGCGTGTTTCTCCCAGGCGCCGGGATCGAACACCAGGTCGTCGCGCACCTCATCGTTGAGCAGCGCGGGCGCGGCTTCCATGTCGACCAGATCCGCTTCAGTGGGCTGGTAGGTGTTGATTGCCTGAGCAAACTCTGCGGCAGTCGGTGTACGTAATTCGGGCGTGCTCAAAATTTGCTTGTCAGCCATCGCGGAGATCATATCAGGGCGCCGAAATTCATCGGCTTTCTTCACCGCGACAACTTCCACTGCCTCCAATTCGATCGGTCTGCGCGCGATCACGCCATAGCCATTAATATCGGTCATTTCGAATTCCTTTTATCCGCGGGATCACACCTGCCGAGCCATTTGCAGGCTGACGGAATGGCTGCGTTGCAGATCGGCGAAGATCTGCTCGACCTGCCGGGTGCGGTCCTGCATCGCCTTGCCGTAGTCCTCCACCAACTGGGCCACGTAGCCACTGATTTGCTCGCCAATCAGAGTTCGCTCCCGAACGCCGGCCAGGTGCTCGGCCGCCTGCTCCTGATGCGCTCCGCTAAGGATTTGCAGGCCGCCCTGCACCGTGACATTGCTGAACTCGGTAACGGCCTGAGCGATTTCCAGATTGGCGGCCATGCGCGCCAGGGTCGCCGGATCGGCTCCATGGGTGACGAAGCTGCGCAACTGCGTGAGCAGCAGGGTGAACATGTTGCCGAACGATGAGGCCATCTGTTTGAGCGCCTGCATCGCCACCGGCGCCGCCTGCGCGACCATCACCGCCAGTTTTGAGGCTACCGCGCCGATCACTGGCCCGATCACATGCGCCCCGACCACCGCCACGAGGGCAATGGCGGCCATTGTCGAAGCAATGCCCTGAATCATGCCGACGATCTGCGCGATCTCTTTCGCGGTTTCCTCATCGACGCCTACCGCTATCAGCAATTTCGTGTAGAGATCGGTGAACAGCTTGATCGCTTCCTGCATCACCGTGGTCAAGGGCTTCATGGCCTCGGCCATGAACGAGGTGCCCGTCGCCTCCTTGACCACCGCATCGGAAATCATCACCGCCGCGCCGATCACCCCTACCGCAATCAGCACCGGGTTGGCGGTCAGCACGCCGGCCGCGATGGTCGCCACGGTCAGCACCGCGCCGACGATGGCGCCGATGCAGCCCATGGTCTTTTGCAGCGCCTCGGCCTTGCGCACTTCTTCCAGGTATTTTTCCGATTCGGCCTTCATGTGCTCCTGAAGCCGGGCCTGCAATTCCTGGAACAGTTCCTGGCTGAGCTCTTCCTTGTTCTGCGCGGATTCACCGAGCATTTCGATGATCTTCAGGCGATTGAGCAAGGCCAGGGCGCTGCTGCTCAGGGCCTTTTCACTGGACTGCTTGATAGCGGAACCGCCGAGACCGGCCTCCTGCACCTTCACAGTCACGGCGGCCAGAACCCTGGCGCTGGCATTGGCGGTTTCGATGAGTTTCAGATGGGCATCGGTGGCTTTTTCCAGGGTTTGCGTATGGCCCGCCAGCTCACCCTCGAACTGATCGCGCAGGGCAAGTTCGCGGGCGTATTCGGGCGATTGCGGGTCGAGCTGCGCCAGCCGCGCTTCGCTGGCTTGCAGCAACGCCAGACTCTGTTTAACACGCTCCTGCAACTGATCGAGTTGTTCCTGACTGCTGCCGATGGCACCTTCGGCCGCCTCCAGCGCTTCGATGGCGGCGGCGTAATCGGCGGCCAGCTTTTCATGGCCCTGCTGTTTCGCGCCGGCCATGCTTTGCAGCATCGCCAGGCGGTTCTTCAGTTTGTTGGTATCCACTTCACCGATCAGCTCGCTGATCATCGCCATCAGCAGCGTGAACAGGTCGCCGTTGGTTTCCGGCTTGTTGCCGTCAGCGCGAGGAGGCGGCGCATGCAGCATCGGTCTGCCTGCGGCGGCTGCGCTACGTGGGCCTTCGTAGTTCACCGACATCAGGTCCGCCAGCGCTTGCTGGCCGGCTTTCTGGTAGTCCGCGGTCCTGGCCGCCTCAGTGGCAGCCTTGCCGTATTTCTCGAAGGCTTCCGAACGGCTCAAAGCGCCGTGAAAGGCGGGCGGGAAGCTGTTTCTGATTTCACTCATGCTTTTTCCTCTGAATCCTGCGACTCCATTTGACTTAGGCTCTCGAGATAGACCCGGGCCTGCTCTCGCAGATCGTCCTGGGTGGCGTGCTCCAGCGCGTACTCGAAACACAGCCGGGCCTTGCCGATCCGCCCCAGGGCGAGCTGGCACTGCCCGCTGTAGAACATTGGCCGGTAGTCGTTCTTGCCTTGGGCGAAAGCGATCGCGTACAGGTCGATCGCCTTCTGGTGGTTGTGTTTGAGTTGATGCACCGCCGCCAGGCCCATCCAGTACTGGCTGTTGTAGAAGTCGTAGATGCACAGGAAGTGGAAGAACTTCTCGGCATCGTCCAGCCGTCCCTGCTCGTAGAACTGGTAGGCGAAGGCATACAGGTGGTTCATCTGCTCATCGCTGATACCCCGCACATCCTTCAACGGCGCCCCGGCCAGAACCGCATCCACGACCTCGAGGGCGACCTGTTCGTTTTGTTGGTTGTTGCGACTCATCAGCACACTCCTGAAAGACGTCAGCGTGGCTGACGGGGGCATTGAGCCAAAGACATCGCCTGCCTCGCTGCCAAATTGCGCTCATACCCCCGAATCCCCCCACCCCCTGTAGGAGCTAGCTTGCTCGCGATGGTCGTCAACGATGACGCTGGCATCCTGATGCCCCGCGGTGTCATGGCGTTCATCGCGAGCAAGCTAGCTCCTACAGGGGGCAACGATTCTGTGGACAGTCAGGCATCCCGCGTCATCGTTGGCGGGCATCGGCGTCAGGCTTGCTCGACCTGTTCGAGCCAGATCAACAGGCGCAGCACTTCCTCGACCTCCTGCACCTGAAGGAAGCTATAGCGCTGGTGGGTCTTGAAGATGCGTCGAGCCAGGACAATGTCGTTGATGACCGGCACACCGACCTGTCTGGCGTAGGCGCGTACGGCCAGGGCGCGCTGGTTGGTTTCCATCAGGGAGATGAACGGCAGTACGGTGATTTCCGGGCGAAAATACACGCCGATGGCGATGTGGGTCGGGTTGGCGATGATCATTCGCGAATTGCGCACATCGGATTTGACCTGCTCCGACAGCAACTCGCGGTGCAGGTCCTGGCGGCGGCGCTTGATGTCCGGGTTGCCGTCCTGCTCCTTGTGTTCGCGCTTGACCGAGTCCTTGTCCATCATCTGGTCCTTCATGAACAGGAAGTACTCGCTCAACGCATCGAGCACCACGATCAGCAGTACGCAAAGCAGAAACGCCAGCACCAGCACCAGCAACAGGCGCCCCCAGATGGCGAACAGATCAGGCGCCTCGGCGAACAGTTGGGCGAATAGCAATTGCCGCTGGGTGATCCAGACAATCCACAGCGCAAGGGCAAAACTGCCCAGGTACAAGAGCGCTTTGACGGTGTCCTTGACGGTGCGCAGGCTGAACAGTTTCTTGAAGCCGTTGATCGGGTTCAGCGCGCCGAAATTCAGCTTCAGGGCTTCGCTGGCCAGGGCGAAACCGCTTTGCAGCAACGCCGGCAGCGCGCTGGTCAGGACGCACACCAGCAGCAGCGGCAGCAGCGCCTTGAGCCCCACGACCACCAGCATCGCCGAGTACTTCTGCAAATCGGCATCGAAATCGCTGGCGATGATCCGTCGGTAGACTTCCATGACTTCGATCAGCGAGCTGTTGAACACCATGTAGCTGATGCCGCACAGCGTCAGGCAGGTGATCACCAGATCCTTGGCCTTGAAGGTCTGGCCCTTGCGCGCCGCATCGCGCAGGCGCTTGGGCGTGGGCTTCTCGGTTTTAGAGGCGCTGGACGACATCGCCCTGCTCCCCTTGCAGATACGGCTCCAATGCCCGGGATTTCATCCCCATGCGCAGCACCTCGTCCGGCAGGTGCACGCCGAAATACCACATCAATACCACCAGCGCCACCAGGCTTTTGATCGTCAGCGACACCGAGAACGCGTTCATCTGCGGTGCATAACGCGAGAGCAGACCAAGCAACGCTTCGCTGATCAGCAGCGTTGCCACCACCGGTGCGCTGATCACCAGCGTCTTGCTCACCAGGGCATCGAGCAGCTGCAGAATGGGCTGCAGCTGAACCTCGCAGCCGTTCGCAGGCGTACAGAGGCGATAACTGTGGCCCACGGTTTCAAGCATCAGCAGCATGCCGCCGCCTTCGAGATACACCGCTGCGGCGAACAACTGCAGGAAGTTCGCCAGCTCCGAAGTATCGACGCCGTTGGCCGGGTCCACGGTGCTGCTGAGCATCGCCCCGCGCTGGTTGTCGATCAGGTTGCCCATGGCGTGCAACACCCAGAACGGCCAGCACAAGAGACAACCCAGCAAGACGCCGATGCCCGCCTCGCGCAGCAGCAGGCCGAAAAACGCCAGCCCATCCAGAGCCGGCAGCGGTACCCCGACATAAGGCCAGAACCCCAGCGCCACCAGCACGATCACCGCCTGACGCGGCGCCCCGGTGAGCACGCCGCTGTTGAGAAACGGCAGCATGAAGAAGATCGGCGCCAGCCGGGCAACCCCGAGCAGCGCCGCGGCGAACCAGGCATACAGGTCGAAAAACAGCATCACCGACATCGAGCTAACCCAGGGCCAGACGCATGACTTCGCGACTGAAATCCAGCAGGGTTTCGCCATACCAGCCCGAGAGCAAAAACAGGCACGCAGCGACCGCCAGCAACTTGAAACCGAAGGGCAAGGTCTGCTCCTGCAACTGGGTCACGGTCTGGATCAGGCCGACCACCAGCCCCACCACCGTGGCGACAATAATCGGCCAGGCCACCATCAGCAGAATCAGGTACAGGGTCTTGTTGCCGGCATACACCAGATCGTTCATGGTCGCCCCCTACGCCAGCAACGTCAGATACTGTTTGACCAAACCGGTCGACAGCAGCGCCCATCCATCGAGGGCGACGAACAGCACCAGCTTGATCGGCACGGAAATGATCACCGGGCTCATCATCATCATGCCCAGCGCCAGCAGGATGCTGGAGATCACCAGATCAACGATCACGAACGGCAAGTACAGGTAGAAGCCGATCTTGAAGGCGCTTTTTATTTCACTCAGGGCGTAGGCCGGGAGCAGTGCGAACAGTGAAGGCGTCAGTTCTTCATCGGCAGGCAGTCCGTCTTCGTTTTCGCTCTGAACCGCCTGTGCCCGTTCGAAGAACAACGCCAGTTCCGGGTCGGTGTATTTGCGCAGGTAATCCTTGTAGCCACCCAGACCGTTCTCGGCGAAATCCACCACCGCCTCGAGATCGGTGAATGCCACTGCCTCGCTCTTGTAGCAGCCGTAGCCCTGCTTCATCACCGGGGTCATGACGAAGATCGCCAGCATCAGGGCGATGGCATTGAGCGTCATGTTCGACGGCACCTGCTGCAAACCCAGAGCGTTGCGCACGATGACGAAGACGATGGAAAACTTGATGTAGCAGGTGCCCGCCGCCACCAGGAACGGCAGCAGCGAGGCGAACGCCAACAGGGCGATCAGCGAGACGTCATTCATCGCGCGGGTTCCGGTAGACCTCGAGCAATTCCACACCCAACTGCTCGTCGAGTTGCACCAGTTCGCCACGGGCCACGGGCTTTCCGTTGGCACGCACTTCGATGTGTTGCGCCGCATCGTCCGCCAGCGGGATCAATTGCCCGGAGGCGATCTGCGAGAGCCTCGCCAGATCGATGTCGTGGGTCGCCAGCACGAACTCCAGCTTCACCGGCAGCACGCTCGGATCAAGGTCGGACTCAGGCGCGTCCTGTGGATCGGTATCGCTCGACTGCATGTGTATTCCCTGTTCGGTAAAGGTGAAGAAGCCCAGGCATCGATCCCCCATGCAACACCGTTGGGCGCGCTGAATGATCCGCAGGACATCGCCGGTTTTCAGGCAGATTGAGTGGGTGTGATGCAGGTGGCTGAAGCCCAGTTTCAGGTCCAGGCGAAATGGCAGATCGCTTAGCCAGGAATTGTCTTCATGGGCTGGGCCGGTAGCGCTTGCGGGTGGTAATCGAGTGATCCACACGCGGCCCTGAGCGGTGTCGAGCCACGGCAATTCCTGAGCGGGCAATTGATGGGGGGCGATAGATTCGACGTCGGACATTTCCCGGTAATGCAGGTCATCCACGTCCATCAACAGTGGTTGCGGCACGGCGTGGAACAGCTCGGCGATGGTTGTCAGTGAGCACTCGATCTTCACTAACTCCCGCAATCCCGGAAGCGATTCATGCAGCCATTCGCGGGCATCGATCAGGCCCTGCCACTCCCCTGCTTCACCCGACGGACAGAACCGTAGGTAACTGGAATGCGTTGGAGGAAAGCCAGACCCTGCGTCGACACCAGCGCCGCGCCAACGCTGAACAGCCTGCGCGACGGCATGGGCTTGCGGGTTGATCCGGCGTAACTTCAGCAAGCTCATGCGTCGTCGTTCTGCTCGTCATCGGGCGCTTGCCGGGAACCCTGATGCTGTTGCTCGTCGCGGCTGTCGGTCAGGCGCCAGGTGGGTTCGCGAACCTGTTCCAGTGACACTTTGAGGTGTTCGAAAACCTGGGTATTGCTCGGACTGAGTTGCAGATTGCGGGCAGGTTCGTCGGGCACGCGGCTGATCGTCACCTGGCCGCTCACAAGGCCCTTATTGAATGGAACCTGCAATAGATTCTTGAGCGAATCTGGCCGCGTTTCGGGGATGGCTTCGATGACTGTGTGGGGAATCTGTGGCGACGACGGAGGGACTTTCACCGGTGCAGCAAAGGGAGCATTCGACGGTGCTGGGCGTTCATACAGAGCCTCGGGCCTTTGACCCTCGAAGCGGGCCGTCGGCATCTCCGGCAGAACCTCGACCGGGCTGGATACAGGCTCGATCAACAACGGCTGTGCAACGACTTTATCGATGACTGTAGCCACAGGCACCACAGCTTGCGGCAAACGAAAATCGGCAGGTCTGTTCTGCGCTGGCTGTCCGCCGTTGTCATGCTTAACCGCCGCCACTAGTGGTCGCAGAACCAGCGCCGCCATCAGCTCCAGCACACCCTGTGGCAACTCATCCTCCTGCACGGGAATCAACCGGTCCTGCAGCTCATCCATCGGACCTTCGCCAACCAGATCCACAGGTGGAACCGGCAACAGTGAAATGACCGCCAACTCCTTCATCGCCGAACCCCGCTCATCTCTTCGATTTCCCGTTCTTCCCGACGCACTTGTTCCAACCGTTGTCCACGCACCAGTTGCCGAACAGACAGTTCGTACTTGTCGTGCTTGTGTCGCACCAGCCGCAATTGCTCGCGCTGCTCCTGCAACCGTTGTTCAACTTCTCGGCACTGCTGACTGATCCGCTCACGCTCCACGCGCAACAGATCGATCTGCCGCCGGATCACCGCCTGCCTGCGCAGCAGCGCCAGCAGTTGTCCGTGATCGAGCACGCAATCCTCGGCGCGATGGCTGGCCAACAGGTTGTGCAGCGCCGCCTCCTGCCCGGCGAAGCTGTCCCGCTCCTGCAACAGTGGCTGCAATTGCTGGCGGGTACGGGTTATCGCCAGTTCTGCGCGCTGCTGTCGGAACACACTGAGCGCCAACAGCCGGCGACGATCGGCCAATGGATTCATGCCATCAGCTCCCGTAATCGGCGCAGGGCTTCTTCCGGTTCACAGCATTCACCCGTGGGCTGACGCAGCCATTGTTCAAGGGCATCGCGGCGTTGCAGCGCCCGGTCGTTGGCCGCGTCCGCGCCCTGGGTGTATTCACCCATGTCGAGGAAGATCTGCAACTGCTCGAGCCGTGTCAGGGTGTCCCGGGTCGCTGCCGCCAGTTGATGCACTTGAAGCTCTGTGACCTGCGTCGCCACGCGGCTGACGCTGCGCAACACGTCGATGGCCGGGTAATGCCCTTTGGCCGCCAGCGCCCGACTGAGATAGACATGGCCGTCGAGAATCGAGCGGATCTCCTCGGCAATCGGGTCCGGCTCGTCGTCGCTTTCCAGCAGCACCGTGTAGAAGGCGGTGATGCTGCCCGCAGCGGTCACGCCGGGACGTTCCAGCAAACGCGGCAAAGCATCAAAAACGGAAGCCGGATAACCCCGACGTGCCGGTGCTTCCCCGGCCGCCAGGGCCAGATCGCGACGGGCTCTGGCATAACGCGTCAGCGAGTCCAGCAACAACACCACACGCCGGCCCTGGTCGCGAAAATACTCGGCGATGGCGGTGGCCTGCAGCGCCGAATTGCAGCGATCCACCGAAGAAAAATCCGAAGTGGCGAACACCACCACACAGCGTTCGCGTTTGTCCGACTGGCGCAGATGTTCGATGAACTCGGTCACCTCCCGCCCACGCTCGCCGATCAGGCCGATGACAAAAACATCGGCGTCGGTGTGCTCGATCAGCATGTTGATCAGGGTGGTCTTGCCGGAACCGGCGGCGGCGAAAATCCCGACGCGCTGCCCCACGCCGCAGGTCAGCAACCCGTCGATGACCCGGATGCCCGTGCGCAACAGCGTCTGCACCCCGCGCCTGTGCTGGTACGAAGGCGGATCGGCGTCCACCGGATAGTCCTGTTGCGCGATCACCGTGGATGGCGCCAGACGCTCGACGATGTGGCCTTGGGGATCGACGACACTGCCGAGCAACGCTTCGCTACAGGCCAATTGAAGGGTCGCGCCGGTGGGCACGATCATCGACTCCCGGGATAAGCCCCGGGCATCACCGAGCAAACTGAGCAGCACCGCATCGGGCTTGAAGCCGATGACCTGCGCCCTGGCCGCCACCTCGGGCGAACGCCAGTGTCTGCGCACCTCGCAGATCTCACCGATCACCACCTGGCCCAGCGCCGCTTCGATCATCGGACCGCTGAGCCGCAACGGGTGGGCCGCCGCACGGGTCATCACAGGCGCAGGATGCCGTGGATTTCTTCGAGCACTTCGACGAAATGATCCAGTGCCCGGGCAAAACTGCGCCCGTCGTCGAGGGCCTTGTCATTGCACATCAGGCGCAGTTCGAGCTGGCCCTGGACCTCGCACAGGTGCAATTGCCCGCTGCGCGACCAAGGGCAGCCCTGGAGCAGAATCTGCAGCAGCGCAAAAGCGCTGTGGCTCAATGGCGCAGCCCCGACCTCCATCACCGCGGCCCAGACCCACACCTCACCCCCCACTTCTCCGACGTTGATCGCCGGCAAATCCTTCATCTGCATTTCGATGGTGCTGTGGCTGTCGAAGTGGCCGATCTGGCTTTCGGCGCAACCACTGTGACGCAGCGCATCGCGCAACAGATCGGCAATATCCATGGTTATCACGGGCAGATTTCCTTACAGGGTTTTGATCACATTGACCGAAACGGTCTCGCAGACTTCGCCGAACGACATCACGTCCAGCTCGCGAAAACGACCTTCGATCAGCTTCTTGATGTAGCGCCGCACATCCACCGAACACAGCAGCACCATGTCCTTGTGGGCGATGTGCACGCTGTCCAGACCGACGCTGAGGCGGTCCATCAGCTCTTCGGATTCGGCAGGCTCCAGGTTGATGAAGCTGCCGCCCGAGGTTTGCCGGATACCGCGTCGTACCACCTCTTCGAACTCCGCCGACAACAGCAGCACGCGCAGGTCGTTGCCCTGGGCAAACTTGTTGCTGATGTACCGGGCCATCGCCCCGCGCACGTGCTCGACCAGCGCCAGCGCGTCCTTTTCCCGGGAGGCCCAATGGGCCAGGGTTTCGAGAATCAGCTTCATGTTGCGCACCGAAATGCGTTCGCCGATCAGGCGCTGCAGCACCTCGGCGATCTTCTGCACGGTGATGTGGCGATAGACTTCCTTGAGCAGATCCGGGCAGCGGCTTTCCATTTCATCCAGCAGTTGCTTGGTTTCCTGAACCCCGAAAAATTCCTGGATGTTGCGCGCCAGCAAGGTGACCAGGCAGCGATAACACTCCTCGTCCGCCGGTCGCAGGTGATAACCCAGTTGCTGCACGCGTTCGCGCTCGGTGGCGTTGACCCAGACCCCGCCCAGGCGATTGCTGTCGTTGCCGCGCACCAGCGCCAGCCCCAGGGATTCCAACTCCGGCGAATAGTCGAGCAGGCGCCAGTGATCGAAATGGACATCGAATTGCTCGGCGCGCACCTCGTTGATCAGCACCGCCACCTGATGCGCCGGCAACGCCTCGCTGGCGCGCAGTTGCGGCTCGGGAATGCGCAGGCCGTAATCGACGAAGAACTGGCTGCGAAAGCGCGCCGCCCAGCGTGCCTTGGTCAGTTCCTCCAGACGCGCGGCGGGCACCAGCAGCATCAGCGCGATGGTCTCTGTGGCGATGTTGTCGATGTCTTCGATGAGGCCTGAAGCGCCCGCTGTGTCGCCCTGATTCGACGGCGGAACGTTGTCAGGGCCTTCACCTTTGGCGGCCTTGCGCTGGCGGAAGAACACCAGCAGCGCCAGGGCCACGGCAATCGGCAGAAAGGTCAGGAGGGGAAAACCCGGCAACAGGCCAACGCCCACCGCCAGCAACGCCGTCACCCCGAGCACGAACGGGTGGCCGAGCATTTGCGCGAGCATGTTGCGCCCCAGGTTGGCGTCATCGCCGTTGACCCGGGTGACGATGAAGCCGGCGCCGATGGCGATCAGCAGCGCCGGAATCTGTGCGACCAGACCATCGCCGATGGTCAACAGGGTGTAGGTCGACAGCGCCGTGGACATATCCATGCCCATCTGCCCCATGCCGATGGCCATGCCGCCGATGAAGTTGACGAAAATAATGATGATGCCGGCGATGGCATCGCCCTTGATGAACTTCATGGCGCCGTCGAACGAGCCGTACAGCTGGCTTTCGCGCTCCAGCACGCTGCGTTTTTCCTTGGCTTCCTCGGCGGTGATGGCGCCGGCCTTGAGGTCGCCGTCGATGCTCATTTGCTTGCCAGGCATGCCGTCCAGCGAGAAGCGCGCGGCGACTTCGGCCACCCGCTCCGAGCCCTTGGTGATCACGATAAATTGCACGATGGTGACGATGGAAAAGATCACGAAACCCACCACCAGGCTCTCGCCGATCACGAACTCGCCGAACGAGGCGATGATCTCCCCCGCATCGGCCTGGCTGAGGATCAGGCGGCTGGTGCTGATCGACAGCGCCAGGCGAAACAGCGTGGTCAACAGCAGCAACGCCGGAAAGGTGGAGAAGCTGAGGATGCGTTCGATGTAGAACGAGCCCATGAACACCAGCAGGGAAATGACGATGTTCAGGCCGATCAGAAAGTCCACCAGCGCCGTGGGCAACGGAATGATCAGCATGGCGATGATCATCACCATCAGCGTCAGGATCAGCAGCTCCGGACGAGCGCCGACATTGCGCAGGAACACATTGAGCATGGCGGGTCAGTTCCGGATGAAGGTCATGGGCAACCGCCGAGGCGTCGGCGTTCGATGCATTCGTGGGTGTAGGCGACATCCGCCAGCCGGGTGAATTGTTCTGCCAGACGCAGTGGCGCCTGTTCATCGGCGAACAGCGGCACCGGCAATTGCAGGCAGAGGCGGCGCAGGGTCTGCAGCAAGGCCGATCGTTCGTGGTGAGTGCTGAGCAACACGCGCTCGCCCAGGGCGCCGAGCAGTAGTTGGTCGAGGTCGTCGGGATAGGCCAGCACGCCGAACAGGAACACCAGCCAATCCGCCTCATGGGGGTTGTGGCGGCAGACGAGCATGTCGGCGAGCAGGCGGCCGACAAACAGTTCGTCAGCCGAACGCAGGCGTTTGAGGTGGTTGACCTTGGTGAGCAGATCGCCGAATTCGGCGCGGGAACAACTCGGGTCCTGGGCGCTGATGTCGGTGAGCAGTGCCGCTTCGATGAAGGTCAGTACGTTCAGGCGCTGATTAGGTCCGTAGAGGGCGATCCAGTCCTGATAGCACTCGAGCGGGCCTTCGTCGGACTCGAGAAAATCGCGGTAGGTTTCACGCAACAGTGCTGCGCGCACGGCCATGCAGGAGCCGAACATTCGGGCTTTGAGCGCGGTGTTGATCCCGGCGTTCAGGCGCTTGGGGGACGCCTGGGCGACCACGGTCTGCAACAGGGTTTCGAGGCGCTGGCGGGTGCGCGCTTCGAGCTTTTTCCGGCGCAGCAACTCGCGCAGCACCAGAGCCAGATCGCTGTCATCGGGAAACAGGCTGCGCGCCATTTCCAGCAGCCAGGCGACGGGTTTGTCCGCCAGTCGTGCAAGGCTGAGTATCTGCTTCGCCTTGGGCACGGTGTCGTCGTCCAGCACCCGCTCGAAGTTGTCGGTCAGGGTGTCGGATTTCAGCTCGAAATGGCGTCGTCCGCGGAACTGCGCCAACGCAGCGGACATCTCGTCGCTGATTTGCACGAAACGTTGCACCGCGGCGATGGTGTCGCCGTCATCGAGATCGACATCCGCCTGAGGCTGCGGATTTTCCGCCGCTTTCTCAGTATTGAGCCGTGCCTGGGCTGAACGGCCGCCTGTGGAAATCGACGGCAGGATCATGGTTGTGCCATTCGAAAATAGCTGCGACGCACCCGCTCGTGCTGCTCCGGGGTCAGCAGCCGGGAGCCGGGCTCAAAACCGTCGACTGGCAACGCGTCGCGAATCTCCCGAGGTTGAATCAGAAACACCCGCACCGTGTTGGCCGAACGGCTCTGGCGATAGCTGAACAGTCGCCCGACCCATGGGATCGAACCCAGTACCGGGATGCGCCCGACCTGTTCGGTATTGTCGTCGCGGGTGAACCCGCCCACCAGCAGACTCTTGCCCTGGGGCACCCGGGCCACGGTGCTGATGCGAGTGCGTCCGACGGTGGGCAAGGTGCCCGGTTGCGCGTTTTGATCAGGCCGTTCGACTTCGTTGCCGTCCTCGATGTTCAGCGACATTTCCACTTCATTGGCCTGAGCGAAACGCGGCAGTACGTTGACCAGGGTGCCGTAGGTCACGTGTTGCAAATCGACGCTGCGCTCGCCGACCAGAGGCGCGTAGAAGGTGCGGTTGTTGTCGAAGATCGCCGGTACGTTTTCCTGGGTGAGAATCACCGGCCGCGACACCACGTTGGCCCGGTTGCTGCGCTCCAGCGCCATGACCTGGGTGACGAACGATGCGCCGTCCAGGGTGGTCGCGGAGCCGGCATTGAGCGAGGCGGAAAACTTGCCGCCGGCGTTCAGCGTGCCCTGCCAATTGATGCCCAGCTGATTGAGCTCGTCCTTGTGCAGATCGATGATCCACAGCGACAGCTCGACGTGGCGTTTGGGCGTGTCCAGCGCGCTCACCAGGTTCTCGATGAAACGCACCTGCTCCGGCAGGCCCTTGACCAGCAGGCTGTTGGTGTCGGGATAGGCGACCACCCGGATATTGCCGGCGGCAACGTCACGGGCGATGACTCGCGGTGCGGCGGGGTCTTTTTCCGATGCAGTGGTTGCCAGGCCTTCAAGCGGGAATGCCGGCATCAGCCCCTGAGGGCGCTGTGGCTGTGGCTGCACGATGGCCGGCTCGACCTCGCGCTTCTCGCCGCGCAGCAATTGTTCGATCACCGTGGCCAGCCCGGGGATGGTCACCTTGTCGTCGCGCAGCTCGTATTTGCGGTCGCTGACGAAGGTGTTGCGCACCTGGATCACGCCGATCTGCTGCTTGCCCAGCAAGAGCTCCGAGCGCTGGTTGTCCATCATTCCGGCCGCCTGCACCACCAGATCGACGTACATCGGCGGGCCCGCCACATGGAAGGTGCGCAGGCCGTCGTGGCGCAACGGATAACGAGGGTCATACAGCCCGGAGCGCTCGAGAAAGCCTTGCAGCCTGGCCACGGTCAGGGTCTGCAGCGAGATCATCGAGCTTTTGATTTCCGGGGTGTCGTACAGGTAAATCGCCTGGCCGTCGCTGTACCAGATCAGGCCCATCTGCAAGGCGATGCGCTCGAAGGTGCGTTGCGGCGTACGCAGGTCGAAGGTGCCGGAAACCCGCTTGACCGCTGCCGCCTTGCTGACGATCACCGGCTTGCCGAGTGCGCCGTAAAATTCGCTGAAAAACGTCCGCGCGCTTTGCTCCCGTGCCTCGAACTCATAGACAGCCGCCTGGGAGGCAATCGGTGCGACCAGGAATGCAGCGCTTAGACAGAGGGGCAAGACAGACAGAGAATACATGCGATTCACTTGCCCGGCAGGTAGGTAATGTCGGCGAGGCTGCTGGGGGTGAAACCCACCAGTTCGCGGATTTCTCTGGAGAAATGCGAAGAGGACGCGAAGCCGAACTCCAGCGCCACATCTGTCAGCGAGCCTTCGCGCAGGCTCATATTCAACAGCGCCTGGGCCGTGCGCCAGCCACGCAGGGCCGGTTTGGCGGCTGTGCCCAGTGCTTGCCGGCACAGGCGCCGGAAATGCGACACCGACACCCCGTAACGTTGCGCCAGGGTGCCGAGCTTTTCGCTGTGGGTGCCCTGCTCCAGCAGGAAGCGCACCAGGCCGTAGCTTTCACTGTGGCGCAGCACGCTGGCGAAGGCCTGATAAGCCTCGCCGCCGGCCATCGCCTGTTCGAGATACCAGCGTTCGAGCGCCTGCTCCGTTTGCACCTTGGGGTAAGCCACCGGCAACAGCGCCCATGGGGTCGGGCCGGAGCGTTGATCGAGCGGCGCGCTGGCCAGGTCGATGAACACCTGCAACTTCACCAGCGGCGCCTGTGGGATCGGCTGGGTCTGCAAGCCGTCGGGAGCTTCACATCCATGACTCAGGGCAATCAGGCCTTCCCAGCCGGGTGGCAGACATTGCGTGGGGGACAGGCAAACGGCGGCCTGATCGACACGCACATGCAGCACCCGCTCATTGAGACGGATGTCCGGGATACGTGTTGCGCGGGGCGATTCGAGGGGCACGCCAGCCTCCTTTGCGACCTGACGAGGAAGGCCGGCAGGATGCAGGACGGGACTGCGTCGAATCCTGATGCAAAGCTGATGAAATCCGCGCTGGCATATGCCTTGCACCCGTTCAGGCATCAGCACGCAGACCAATGACGGAAGGCGTGTCGGGACAATGGCGTCGTCAAAGGCATTGCGCGTGCCCGGACGACGTTTTTTTTGCAAGGTGAACACACGATGAACGAACCATCAGCCGGCCCTCTGGCCTGGGTCAATGGCAGCGATGCCCCGGAAAAGAGCGCCATTAATCTTGGCTTCATGGCCCTGAGCGACTGCGCTTCGGTGGTGGTTGCCGCCACCCAGGGCTTTGCCCAGCCCTACGGCCTGACCCTGAACCTCAAGCGCCAGGCTTCCTGGGCCAATCTGCGGGACAAGCTGGTCAGCGGCGAACTGGATGCCGCCCACGGTCTGTACGGCCTGATCTACGCGGTGCACCTGGGCATCGGCGGCGTGGCCGCGACCGACATGGCGGTGCTCATGGGCCTGAATCAGAACGGCCAGAGCATCAATCTTTCCCGTGGCTTGCAGGGGCTGGGCGTGACCGGTCCTGAAGCACTGCACCGGCACGTGCACCAAACTCGCACAAAACTGACCTTCGCCCAAACCTTCCCCACCGGCACCCACGCCATGTGGCTGTATTACTGGCTCGCAAGCCAGGGCATTCATCCGTTGCTGGATGTCGACAGCGTGGTGGTGCCGCCGCCGCAAATGGTTGCGCACCTGCAGGCCGGGCGTATCGATGGTTTCTGTGTCGGTGAGCCTTGGTCGGCGAGCGCGGTACAGCAGGATCTGGGTTTCACTCTGGCGACGACCCAGGCCATCTGGCCCGATCACCCGGAAAAAGTCCTCGGCTGCACCCGCGCCTTCGTCGAGCAGTATCCCAATACGGCTCGCGTGCTGGTGATGGCGATTCTCGAGGCCAGCCGCTTCATCGAAGACAGCCACGACAATCGTCGCAGTACCGCGCAGTTATTGAGCGCGCCGCAGTATCTGGATGCCCCCGTGGAATGCATCGAACCGCGGCTGTTGGGCGATTACAGCGATGGACTGGGCAATCGCTGGCAGGACCCGCACGCCTTGCGCTTCCATGGCGAAGGCGAGGTGAACCTGCCATACCTGTCCGACGGCATGTGGTTCATGACCCAGTTCCGCCGCTGGGGGCTGTTGCGTGACGACCCGGATTACCTGGCCGTGGCCCGTCAGGTCCAGCAACTGGAGCTGTACCGCGAGGCTGCCAGCGCCGTGGGCGTGGCGAACCTGGGCAAGGAAATGCGCAGCAGCCAGCTGATCGACGGCAAGGTCTGGGACGGTTCCGATCCGGCCGGTTATGCCCGTGGTTTCAAATTGCATGCGATGAGCGACAGCGCCCATCGCTTCGCCAGCCGCTGACAGGAGACCACGAACATGTTGCGTATCCTGCTGATCAACGACACCGCAAAAAAGGTCGGGCGCCTGAAGGCGGCCCTCACCGAAGCCGGCTTCGAGGTGATCGATGAATCCGGATTGACCATCGACCTGCCCGAACGCGTCGAAACGGTGCGTCCGGACGTGATTCTGATCGATACCGAGTCACCGGGCCGTGATGTGATGGAGCAAGTGGTGCTGGTCAGCCGTGACCAGCCGCGGCCGATCGTGATGTTCACCGACGAACACGACCCCGATGTGATGCGCCAGGCGATCAAGTCCGGCGTCAGCGCCTACATCGTCGAAGGCATCCACGCCCAGCGCCTGCAGCCGATCCTCGACGTGGCCATGGCGCGCTTCGAAAGCGACCAGGCCCTGCGCGCCCAACTGCACGCCCGCGACCAGCAACTGGCCGAGCGCAAGCGCATCGAGCTGGCCAAGGGGCTGCTGATGAAGATGAAGGACTGCAACGAGGAAGAGGCCTACACCCTGATGCGCCGCCAGGCGATGAGCCGCCAGCAGAAGCTGATACAGGTGGCGGAGCAGATTATTGCGATGAGTGAATTGCTCGGCTGAGGCCCGTTATCAAGACAAAACACAACCCCTGTAGCAGCTGGCGAAGCCTGCGTCCGGCTGCGAAGCAGTCGTAAAATCAGCCATCGCGGTCTTTCAGGTAGACCCCGCATTCAGGTTTT
>NZ_JBSVXG010000050.1:0-34010 GCF_054070595.1 Pseudomonas sp. SDO55104_S430
GCGTCAGGTCAGTCACCGGATATGTCGACTGACACACCGCTTTCGCGAGCAAGCCCGCTCCCACAGGGTTCATCATTGGCCGTCAATGCGGCCGCAGGACCAGGGCGAACAACTCGCCGTGTCCGTTGACGTTGAGCTTGTGATAGAGGTTGCGCCTATGCACTTTCACAGTCTCGGGCGAAATGCCCATTTGTTGGGCGATGGCCTTGCTGGAGAAGCCTTGCAGGATCAGGCGCGCGGTTTCGATTTCCCGGGTCGTCAGGCGGGCGTCGAAGCGGTCGAGCAGGGTCGCCATGTCACCGGCGGCGGGCTCCACAGCGGGGCCTTCCGGTGGCAGCAGTTGCAGGTGTCGGCGCATGGCGGCCAGCACCCAGTCGCGTACGCACAGCAACCGCCCCTGCTCTTCGAGGCTGAAACGGGTTGAGCGCCCGAGGGACAGGCCGAGCACGGCGCCATCGACATTGACCATGAACTGCAACTCATCCCCGCCCACCACTTTGCAGAAGTAGCTGAGGTAATACTCGCTCTGCTGAAACTGGTCGGGCGCCACCGAATCGAGGCTGTGCAAACCGTCGGCAATACCGGCGCAAACCGCCTGATAAAACGGATCGAGCAGGTACATGCCGGCGCTGTAATCGGCCAGTTCTTCCTGCTCATCGCCATCGCTCTGGTAGTCGAAATCCACCAGCAGGCGCGGCACTCTCCCGGCCTGCATCAGCGCCACCAGTGCGTTGTCCAGCGGTACCAACAGCCGCAGGGTATCGACCAGCGCACGCCAGAACCCGTCCTCGCCCACCACGCCGAACATCCGCGCCAGGCCCTGGTGCAGCGGCAACTCTTTGAACAACGCGTCCACGCACTACCCCTTTCGAGTAACCCATGATGGGAATGGGTAACGGCTACCCTGATCGATACGCTGCAAGCTCCTGAACATCACCGGCCGCAGCAGGCCAGGAGTGCCGCATCATGAGTGGTCACCGCTCGTATTTCAATCTGGGGTTGGGCGCGTGCCTGACGGTTGCGCTGTCGGCGGTGGCGGCCGAAGGCCCGACCGTTCACGTTTACAACTGGTATGACTACATCGGCCCCGACACTCTGCATGACTTCAAGCGCGACACCGGGATCCAGCCGGTCTACGACACCTTCGACAGCGCCGAGGTGCTGGAAGGCAAACTGCTGACCAGCCGCAGCGGCTACGACGTGGTGGTGTCCAGCAACTACAGTCTGCCGACGCTGATCAAGGCCGGCGCCCTCGCTCCGCTGCCCCGTGCCGAAATGCCCGATTTCAAGAACATGGACAGCGACCTGCTGGCGAAACTGGCCCACAACGACCCGGGCAACCAGTACGCCGTGCCATACCTGTGGGGCACCAACGGCATCGGCTACAACATCGACAAGGTGCGCGCGGCGCTCGGCGACAAGGCGCCGGTGGATTCCTGGGACCTGGTGTTCAAGGAAGAGAACCTGGCCAAACTCGGCGAATGCGGCGTGGCGATGCTCGACTCGCCTTCGGAAATGCTTCCGGTGGCCCTGCACTATCTCGGCCTGCCGCCCAACAGCACCAACCCCGAGGATTACAAGAAGGCTGAGGCGCTGTTGCTGAAACTGCGCCCGCACATCGCCTACTTCAACTCGTCGAAATTCATCAGCGACCTGTCCAACGGCAACATCTGCGTGGCGGTGGGCTGGTCAGGTGCGATGCTCGAAGCCAAGACCACCGCTGAGCAGGCCGGCAACGGCGTGAAGATCGCCTACAGCCTGCCGAAGGAAGGCGCGCCGGTGTGGTTCGACACCCTGGTGCTACTCAAGGATGCGCCGCATCCGCAGCAGGGGCTGGCGTTCATTGATTATCTGATGCGTGCCGAGGTGATCGCTCCGGTGAGCAATCATCTGAACTATCCGAACGGCAATCGCAATGCGACGGCACTGGTCGCCGAAGCCACCCGCAGCAATCCGGCGGTGTATCCATCGACCGAAGCCCTGGCCACCCTCTTCACTCTGCAACCCCTGCCGCCCGCCACCGAACGGGTGCGGACGCGGATCTGGAGCAAGGTCAAAAACGGACAGTAAGCACACCACCTAACCCATGTGGGAGCGGGCTTGCCCGCGAATGCGGTGTTTCAATCGACACATGTATTGCCTGACACACCGCTTTCGCGAGCAAGCCCGCTCCCACAAGGGATCTGTGGTGTTTGTGAAGTAACTGATCAGCCAACTTTTTATGATGAGAACCCCCATGAAACCACGTGCCCGCGACCTGAACATCCAATTCGGCCAACTGCAACCCGGCCCGCTCAACGCCATCACCGACGTGCCAGGCGTGCGAGTCGGGCACAGTGAAGTGCGGGGGCGCACCGCACAGGGCCGTGACATCCTGACTGGCGTCACCGTGATCGAACCTCGCGCCGGTTCCACCACTGCGCAGCCGTGCTTCGCCGGCGTCCACGTACTCAACGGCAACGGCGACGCCACGGGCCTGGAATGGATCCGCGAGGCCGGCCTGCTGACCAGCCCAATCGCGTTCACCAACACCCACAGCCTGGGCGTGGTGCGCGACGCCCTGATCGTGCTGGACCGCGAGCAGCAGCGGGACGACGGGCGGCTCTACTGGAACATGCCGGTGGTGCTGGAGACCTTCGACGGCTTGCTCAACGACATCAACGGTTTTCACGTGAAACCCGAGCATGTCGCGCAGGCGGTGAACTCGGCGGTGGGCGGACCGGTGGCCGAAGGTAATGTCGGTGGTGGCAGCGGCATGGTCTGCCATGAGTTCAAAGGTGGCATCGGCACTGCTTCGCGACGGCTCGATGCTGACCAGGGCGGCTGGACAGTCGGCGCCATCGTTCAGGCCAACCATGGCAAGCGTCAGGAATTGCGTGTCGATGGCTACCCGGTCGGACGCTACCTCACGCCGGACGACTCGCCGCTCATCAAGGCTGCGCTGCCGCATCCGGGCATGGGTTCGATTGTGGTCTGCCTGGCCACCGATGCGCCGCTGCTGCCGCATCAATGCACCCGTCTTGCTCAACGCGCCAGCCTTGGACTGGCTCGCACCGGCGGCGGCAACGAGGACCAGAGCGGTGACATTTTCATCGCGTTCGCCACCGGCAATTCCCACGTGCCGCCCGCCGCCTACGAGCGCAAACGCGCGCCGACCACCGACCATCTGAGCATGGTCAATAACGATCACATCAGCGACTTGTTTCTGGCGGCCACCGAAGCGGTGGAAGAAGCGATCATCAACGCCCTGCTCGCCGCCGAAACGACCGAAGGTAATGGACATGCGGTATCGGGACTGGATGCGCAAACGCTGCTCAAAGCCTTGAAACAGGCCGGTTGGCCGGGAGAACGAAACGTCGGAAGCTGACACTTGTGGGAGGATTAGACGTGCGGTACTTGAGGGCGACCCCCCATGTTCCTACGATGAAGTTGCGCAGCCGCTTGCTTGTCCAAGCCGTTGCGCAGGTGGTGAGTGTACTGAACCCCTATCAAGCTCACCGCCTGCTTCATGCGCATCTTGAGCCTCAATGGCTCCACTTCTCCCCATCAAAGAGCTTTGAGGCTCTTTTTTAATCCGACAGCCCGGCTTTTGGCCGGGCTTGGTGTTTCTGAACGTCGACTCAAATCCCTGTGGGAGCGGGCTTGCCCGCGATTGCGGAGTGTCAGGCAACATCAATGGCGACTGACACGGCCTCATCGCGGGCAAGCCCGCTCCCACAAGTTTTCGGGGTATTTGGACGATTTGCTAGACCAACCGCAACCGCGGCCCACTCACCGGCACCGCATCGTCCCCCAACCGCTCACGCACAAAATCCTGGGCCTTGCGCGTCAGTTGATCCAGATGCCGGTCGCGCTGCTTTTCCGCATCCTGCATCGCGCGCTTGCCGTTTTTCTGCAGCAGGTACGTATGAATCTGCCGCACCTCCAGCGAGCTGTAGATCGATGCCACGTCCAGCAGTGCCATCAAACCATCGCTGCCGTGATCACGGGTGTTCATCAGCACCTGGGTCGCGCGTACGCCCACCACCTGAAAACCCATCGCCTCGAAATACGGCACCTTGGCCACCGCACAAGTCAGTTCGGCATGGGGATAGCGGGCGAGCATCTCGCGCAGCATCCGCCGGGCAATGCCCTGGCGCCGATGGCCGGCGTGCACCGCCATATAGGCCACGCCGCAAGCCTCGGGATCATCCTTGACCGGCAAGTACAGCAGGAACCCCGTGACCTGCTCCGGGTCGTCCAGATCGGTGGCGACGATCAGCTCCACATCGATGCCCTTCGCCCCGTTCAGCGCCTCCAGATACAGGTGCACCTCAAAGCCGATCGCATATTGATAGACGTTGTAGAGCAGGTTGCTCGGCGGGATCGCGATCGCGCTGATGTCGGTCAGGTTGTCGACCACCATCTGCAGGATCTGGCTGTTGATGTGCTCGGGGCACGGGGTTTTGTAGTGGGTGATCTGGGGCATTGCGGGCGAGAACTCCGGTTGCGGTGCGCCATATTAACCTGTTCTGGCTTGCAACTGGATTGGCCAGCCATGGCTGGAGCCCCCCATGCCGCGAAGTATCGTACTGGATTGAATGGCCTCTTCGCGGTCAAGCCGGCTCCCACAGGTTGGGCGTACGACACAAAACCCTGTGGGAGCGGGCTTGCCCGCGAAGGCGTCATTCGCCACACCGCCGAATCAAGGTCAGACCATCACCAGTCGTACGTCATCTCAACCGAAGCCACCCGCTCTTGCCCGTAGTAGCAACCGAACGAGTAGTTGCAGTCGGACACATACTCACGGTCGAAAATATTCTGCACGTTCAGACGGGTCTGCAATCCGCGCAGGCTCGGGTCGAGTTTGCCCAGGTCGTAGCTGACGGTGGTGTCATAGACGACCCAGGATGGCACGTCGAACGAGTTGGCCGCGTCACCCGGCTTGCGTCCGGTATAGCGGGCGCCGGCGCCGAACGTCAGGCCGTTGAGCGTGGCCTGGGTGAAGTGATAGTCGATCCACATCGACGCCGAGACAGGCGCCTGCGCCTCGTTGCGGTTGTCTTCGTTGCCCCAGGTGTCCTTGGTGTAGAACGAGTCCATGTAGCTGGCGGCCGCCATCAGGTCGATGTTATCCAGACTGGACTTGATCTCAAGTTCGACGCCGCGCGAGCGCACTTCCCCACTCTGGGACATGTAGTCCGGATAGTCGTCATCGCCCGTGAGCACGTTTTTCTGCTTGATCTGATACACCGACGCAGTGATCAGGGTTTTCTCGAACGGCTGGTACTTCACACCTGCTTCGTACTGTTCGCCTTCGGTGGGGTCAAAAGACTTGCCGCCCCGTTGCGGCGCCGCGGTGCCCAGCGTCGGCAGGAACGACTCGGAATAGCTGATATAAGGCGCCAGGCCGAACTCGGTGACGTAGGTCAGGCCAACACGACCCGTGAATTTGTTGTCGCGCTTGGCTTCGTGGGTCGAGGCGAGCAAGTCCTTGTTATCGATTTCCGCCCAGTCCTGGCGGCCGCCGATGGTCAGGATCCACTGGTCCAGCTTGATCTGGTCCTGCACATACAGACCCGTCTGGCGCAAGGTGTTGTCCCATTTCGTATCGAGTACTGGAACCACGCTGCTGGTGTCGAAGTTGTTCTTGCCATACAGATTGACCGGCAAAACGTTATAGGCGTTATAGCCATCGTACTTGCGGTTGAAATGCCGATAATCCACACCTGCAAGGGTGGTGTGCTCCAGGGCGCCGGTGTTGAATTTGTATTCCAGGTTGTTATCGATGGTGTAGGCGATGTTGTGCTGGCGCCAGTCAAGCTTGGTGCGATAGGCCCGGGTGTAGTCGGTCACGCCATCATCATCGGTGACGAAGCTGCGCAGGTAGAAGCCCTTGTAGCGGTCGCGCACGTCGGTGTAACGCGCTGTAGAGCGGTACTTCAGATCATCGCTGAGGTTGTGGCTGAAGTCGTAGCCGAAAACGTACTGGTCACGTTTGTAATCGTTGAAATTGGTGTCGCCGGAGAAAAAGTCGCGGTTGATGCGTTCGCCGTTGGGGCCGCGGTCGAGCGAGCCGATACGCGGCAGCGACTGGTAATCGGGCACGCCATCATCGCGCTGGACCTGCGCCAGCAAGGTCAGGGAGGTGTCTTCGGTCGGCGCCCAGGTCAGGCTCGGCGCCAGCAACATGCGCTCGCTCTCGTTGTGCTCGACCATTTCGTTGCCTTTGTCGGCCACGCCGATCAGGCGATAGCTGAACTGCTTCTGCTCGTCGATCGGCCCGCTGGTGTCGAAGGCACCGTTGACCCGGTTATAGCTGCCCGCCCCCAGTTTGACCTGGCTGCGCTGCTCGGTGGTCGGGCGCTTGGAGACCATGTTGATCAGGCCGCCCGGCTGATTCTGTCCGTAGAGCACCGACGACGGGCCCTTGAGCACTTCGATGCGTTCCAGGGTGTAGGGATCGATCTGCGGCGCGCCGCCGAGGCTGCCGGCGTACGGGATATAAGCGCCATCCAGATACAGCGGCGTCGGCGCGAAACCACGGCTGGTGATCTCGTCGGCGATTGAGTTGCGATCGGTGAAGCCACCGGTGTTCACCCCTGGCGTGTAACGCAGGGCCTGGGTAATGTTGCGCGCGCCTTGGACTTCCACCTGATCGGCGGTGACCACGTTGATGGTCTGCGGGATTTCCAGAATCGGCGTATCGGTCTTGGTGGCCGTAGCGCTGCGGGTGGCGACGTAGCCGTCCACCGGACCGTAGGCCGATTCCACGCCAACTCCGGTAATGCTGGTGGCCCCCAATTGCAGGGCCGCCCCCGCGTCCACCACCGGCAACAGCGAGTAGCTGCCGTTGTCATGCAGCACCGGCTGCAATTTGCTCCCGGCCAGCAATTGGCGCAGGCCCGCGTCCACTGAATAACGGCCGCGCAATCCGGCGGTTTTCTGGCCATTTGCATTGGCCGGCTCGAAGGACACCGTCACCCCGGCAGTGCCTGCGAACTGGGTCAACGCCGAGCCCAGGGGACCTGCCGGAATGTCGAATTCGGTTTCGCCCGTGGTCTGGGCCCACGCGGGCTGCGCCACCAGTGTCATGCCCAATGGGGCGACCAGCGCCATGCCCAGCAGCGCGCCGTGGATGGCGCGGCTCAAGGGCCTGACGGAAAGCTGGCGGGAAGAAATGCTCAGATGGGAGTTGCGAGGGGTCATGCAGTGTCCTTTTCGCCCGTTAGCGGTAGTGAATGACGGCGTCTATTTGCGCCTCTAACTACCAAGTCGAACGAGAATCGAAATCGATAACCCCCCGGCTCCATAAATACAATCCCTGTAGCAGCTGGCGAAGCCTGCTGCTACACGAGCGGTTCCACGGTGGCCCAGAAGCGGCTGAATCGGCGGATACGCACAGGCAACGTCGAGGTCAGGTTATCGAGGATGGTGTCGGTGCTGCCCAGGTGAAAGGCACCTGATATCCGCAGCGCCGCCACCGCCGGATCACAGCCCAGATGGCCGGGGCGGTATCGCTGCAATTCGTCGACGAAATCTCCCAGGCGCCAGTCATTGACCACCAGCATGTCGCGGGTCCAGGCATCGGCCTGGGGGTTGGCCGGTTGCAGAGCGTTGATAAAGTCCCGTCCGAAACTCAGTTGCTGACCGGCATCCACCCGCATAGCGGTAGCCGGCACGTTGGCCGCACGTACTTCTACCGCATGCTCCTGCACACAAACCTGGGTCAGGTCTGCTTCGCGGCGCACAACAAAACGAGTGCCCAGCGCGCGGATGCTGCCTTCTGCGGTGTGGATCACGAAGGGCCTTCTGCGCTCGTCGCGGGCGGTTTGAATCTGGATTTCACCCGCCAGCAACCGCACTTCACGCAGGGTCTCGCTGTAGCGAATGTCCACGGCGCTGGCGGTATTGAGTTGCAACTGAGTGCCGTCGTCCAGCCGGATGCGGCGACGTTCGCCGGTGCCGGTGCGCTGGTCGGCCATCAAGGTCGGCAATGCAGTAGTGTTCCAGGCCAGTGTCCCCGCCCCGCCGGCCATCAACAGAATCGACAAGACCTTGAGCACATCGCGGCGTTTGGCCCTGGCGCTGCTCAGGATCGGTCGGACGATGTCAGGGGTCACCTGTTCCAGCTTGTCCTGGAGGCGCCCCAGGCGCTCCCATGCCTGACGGTGTCGAGGGTCACGCTCCAGCCAGCGCTGGTGTGCCCGGCGCGTGGTTTCACTGGGCGCTTCACCGCGCATGTCCACGTACCAGCGGGCGGCGGCTTCGAGGGTGGCGTAATCCAGCGGTTGAGGGTGCGCCACGGTTCAGTCCTCGATCAGCAACAGGCAGTGGGTCAAGGCTCGCACCGCATGTTTCTTCACCGTGGTCACCGAGACATTCAGGCGCCGGCCGATCTCGACGTAGCTCAGGCCATCGAGCTGGGCCAGCAGAAAAATCTCACGGGTTCGCTCACCCAGGCCGTCGAGCAGGCGGTCGATTTCCATCAGTGTTTCGATGATCAGCGAACGGGTTTCCGGGGACATCACGACCGGTTCCGGGATATTGGCCAGCGTTTCGAGATACGCCTGCTCAAGTGTGCGGCGCCGGAACATATCGATCATCAGACTGCGGGCGATGGTACTCAGATACGCGCGAGGTTCGCGCAACCCAAGGGTTTTGCGCTGGGTCAGTACGCGAATGAAGGTGTCCTGAGCCAGATCGGCGGCATGGTGATTGCACCCGAGCCGTTTACGCAGCCATCCACACAACCAGCTGTGGTGCTCCTCATAAAGCGTATGCACGGCACGTTGCTGCGAGAGATCGGCAGAGGACATGGACAAGACCCGATACAAAAATTATCTGATAATGACTCTCATTTTCACCCTTAACGCGTCAATTTTGCAACACCGGGTAAAACTGGGTCAGTAACCCCATGAAATAAGGCTTTTTCCCCCAGAAATGAGGAATATCCCCCACTTTCCCCACCAGCAAAAATACACACCTGGAAACAACTACCTAATTATCTTGAGCTTTCCATATAGGACTAAAGTCGGGCTCGCCCGTTGCATGGCACTTTGCACCCGCAGCAGCTGTCGTCCCGCTACGAGGATGGCGGGTTTCGCCGATTTGGCATGACGCGAGGGGTCCCGACATGAAACGCGCAAAACCGCAGTCCACATCAACCCGCTATGCACGAAGGTCCGGGGCGACTTGCGCAGCGATTCTCATCACCCTCGCCACGGCCAGTGCTTCACCGCTCGACGATGAAAGCCAGCCACCGCCAACAGACCCCTCGGCCTATTACAACCCACCTGCAAACGCGGCAGAAGCCGCCGCCGCACTGGACGCCATCAACACTTATCCGGACGCCAACCAGGGCTCAATCGCACTGCCCAACGGCGTGTACGGCACCCGCAAAACACCAACCACCGAAAACGTGCTGCCGCCCAGCCTGCAGACCTCGTTCAACTACCCCACCAACGGCAAGCCCAGCCCGTTGTTCGGGGCGCAGCCCTATACCCAGCAACTGCTGCTGTTCGAGGAGTTCGGTACGGAAAAACTCGACCCGACCCTGCCGGCACCACCGCTGACCTTCCCGGTGCCCACCGTCGGCCCGGCACCGCAGCAGGATCCGGAAAGCATCGCCCGTAGTGGCCCGTCCAGCACCGCGCTGGAAGCCTTCATGAAACAGCCCGGCCTTTACCCGTTTCCGACGCAGTACGCCAACTCCCTGGATCGCAATCCCTGGAAGAGCCAGATCGAAGCCTTCCTCAACCGCCATCCGGTGGGCTCGCCCGCCGAGGGTCGTCCGCCAGGAAAGGGCTGGTCGCATCAGCGCTGGAACGAGTTCTACCCGCAGGTCGCCTTCAAGACCGTGCAGGCCGGCGCCAAGCTCAACGGCGGCATGCGTGACCGCAGGCAGATGCACAACTATGCCGTGGGTGAGTTTGCCGCCAACGGCCTCTACTATCAGACATCGGACGTTCCGACGACCAAAGGCACGACCAAGGGCATCGACACCCGCTTCCACCCCAATATGCCGATCCAGAGCCACAAGGCACTGTGGACCTTCGACGGCACCTTCCCGCCGAAATTGTTGATGGTGCGCTACGGCCAGCCAGTGCTGATGCGCCACTACAACGCCCTGCCGCTCGACCCTGCCGCCAACATGGGCTTTGGCCTGCACACCATCAGCACCCACGAACACAACGGCCACAACCCGGCGGAGAGCGACGGCTACACCAACGCGTTTTTCTTCCCCGGTCAGTACTACGACTATCGCTGGCCGATGCAACTGGCCGGCTACGACACCATCAACACCCGGGCCGAAGATCCGCGCGCGGCGTTCCCCTGCGCACCGGGCGAAACCCTGTTCGTCAACGATGCCACGCCGGGAATCAAGACCTGCCAGAACGGTACGATCAAGATCCGCGGCGACTGGCGCGAAACCATGAGCACCCACTGGTTCCACGACCACATGCTCGATTTCACCGCGCAGAACGTCTACAAGGGCAACGCGGTGATGATGAACTACTACAGCGCCATGGATCGCGGCAATGAAGCGCTCGAGGACGGCGTCAACCTGCGCCTGCCCAGTGGCTCGGCGTTGCCATGGGGCAACCGTGACTACGACGTCAACCTGATGATCGCCGACAAGGCCTGGGACAAGAACGGCCAGCTGTGGTTTAACCCGTTCAACACCGACGGCTTCCTGGGCGATCAGATCCTGGTCAACTGGCAGTACCAGCCCACCCTGAAAGTGCGCGCGCGCAGTTATCGCTTTCGCATTCTCAACGGCTCGGTGTCGCGCTACTTCAGGATCGCCCTGGTGCGTGAAGTCGCCGGTAACGGCGGCGAATACCCAGGTCCTGCGGGCTCCAATCTGTCCTACACCCGCGTGCCGTTCCACATGATCGGCAACGACGGCAACATCATGGAACACGCCGTACCGTTCGACGGCAGCATGGACCTGGATGGCGATGGCGACCTGCAGAACCACAACGCGATCCTGCCGACCCAAGGCATCGCCGAGCGCTTCGACATCATCGTCAACTTCGCGAAAAACGGGATCAAGACCGGCGACAAGCTGTACTTCGTCAACCTGATGGAACACCAGACCGGCAAGGGGCCGGAAGACGAACCGCTGAAACTGGCCGACGTGCTGTCCGAGAAGTACAAGGCAGTGATCAAGCTCGGCAGCAAGGGCCAGGAATGGGACAAGGGTGATCCGGTGGTCGGCAAATTCCTGCAAATGGTGGTGCAGCCTTACAGCGGCACCGACGTGAGCATGAACCCGGCCGATTACGAGCCGGCCAAACCCGGCAAGCCGGCAGGCAAAACCATGATCCCGCTGACCCTCAACCGTGACGATCCGACCGTCCAGGCCAAGCTCAAACTGGCCAGGCATCGCGAGTTCCTGTTTGGCCGCTCCGATGGCACCGACGAAGAGCCATGGACCATCAAGACCGACGGCGGTTTCGGCTACGCCATGGACCCACGCCGGCTCACTGCGGCTGCCCAGTTGTCCACCGGACCGACCGATGGCGGCTACAGCGGCGACGGCACCCTGGAAGTGTGGAAGATCAAGAACGGCGGCAACGGCTGGAACCACCCGGTTCACGTGCACTTCGAGGAAGGCATCGTCCTCAGCCGCGACGGCAAGGCGCCACCGGAATGGGAAAAATGGGCACGCAAGGACGTGTATCGAATCGGTGAGGGCATCGACAGCTCGGTCGATGTGGATATCGCGATCCGCTTCCGCGAATTCGCCGGGACCTACATGGAGCACTGTCACAACACCCAGCATGAAGACACCTCGATGTTGCTGCGCTGGGATATCGAGCGTCCGGGACAGTTCCAGTTGATGCCAACACCGCTGCCTGGCTGGGACGGTGTCACCTACGTCGCCACCGCCGCACTGCCAACCTTCCGCACCGGTGGCGACGGTAAAGACGATGATGACAACAACAAAAAACCCGTGGCCAACCCGGACAGCGGCACCAGCAAGAACGGCCAAGCGGTGACCATCAACGTGCTGGCCAACGACACCGATCCGGACGGCAACGTGCCGCTCAAGGTGGTGGGCCTGAATCAGCCGGACTCCGGCAAGGGCACGGTCACCACCGACGGTACCCGTGTGATCTACACGCCACCGGCCACCGCCCCCGGACCGTTCACCGCGACCTTCACCTATCAGGCCAGTGACGCCAAGGATGCCGTCTCGGAACCGGCGACCGTCTCGGTGGCGGTAACGCCAGCGCCGACGGTCAACGAAGACCTGGTGGTGAGCAGCGCTTCGGTCACGGTGCGCAGCAATAGCCGCTACACCTACGAACTGTCAGGGACTACGTCGCGGGGTTCGGGCAATACGATCATGGTGACGGTGACGACGATCGCAGGCCCGCTCAATCTCGGCGCCGCCACCCTCACGCCAACCGGCACCGGGGCTCGCTGGAAATTGACGGTCAACCTCAATGGTGCCGGCCCATCAGCGAGTCCGACCGCGACTATCACCTCGGGCTACGGCAAGACGGTGACCGCGCCAATCTCCGTGCGCTGATGTGAGTTCGAATGACGCCCGGTCCGTGCAAGGCGGACCGGGCGTTGAGATTTTTACCGCTCCCACAGGATTTGTGTTTGAACACATGATTTTTGAACGGCACGGACCACTGTGGGAGCAAGCCGATTCGCGATAGCCTCACCCTGGCCTACAAACCCTTCACTCCGCAATCAGGTGATTTTTTTCACCGGGCGGTAGGTGCCAGTCAGGAAAATGTCCACCGGATTTTTCGGGCGATAGTTTCCGATCGTGGCGACTCGCTGCTGCACGCTGTCATCGAAGCACTCCTGGCCAAACGGTGTCTTGCCGATCGGGCGGAAATAACGCGCATTCAAGAGCCGGTAAGTGCCGCCAAGAAAACTTTCATACGAGTCGGTGATGTCGGCCAACACTTTGGGCGGCGGGGGAATTTTGTTCGGGTCCAGCTCCAGCCCGCAGGTTGCCGCTTTGTCCGCCATCCAGCGCAGCGGCACATCCGACAGATCATTGTTGGCATAGGCGCCGCCAACATTGGCGTGGGCACCGCAGAACCACACCTGTTCCATCACCTGATTGGGCTTGGCGATCGGGTCCCACAGGGTGCACTCGTAGTTGGCCCGGTTCTCGTCGATGGCAACGGCATGGAAGGCATTGCGCACAATGCCGCTGAGTTCGGTGTCGTGAAACTCATAGAACGTGTGGTTGAACCATTCGGCGGATTTGAAGGGAATGCCCAGCGCGCCGACCGTGTCCCAGACGCCCAGAAAATGAATGCCAATCTCCTTCGAGTAACGCTGGCGAAAGAACCTGGCGTTTTCCGTATCCGCGCTTGAATCCCGAGTGCGATACAGGCTGTAGGCTTCATCGATGTGCTTGACGTTTTTCCTGGTCAGCAGCCCGACATTTCGAATCAACCCCACCAGGCTGCGGGCCGAATAGGCTCCACGACTGAAACCGATGACGAAAACCTCGTCCCCGTCTTCATGAATTTTGGCCAGTTCCAGATAGCCTTGCTTGATGCGTTTCGACAAACCGACCCCAAAGGCGCCGCCTTCCAGCTTGTCGTACCAGTCAGTGCCCACCCCCGGAACATAGATGGTCTTTTGCACCGTGCCGTCGGTGTGTTTGGGCAACACGGCTTCCTGCAACTTGACGACATTGGTACTGGAATCGCCGTCTATTTCCGGCGCCTGATCAGGCAAATTCCAGGTTCCATCGAACGCGACCAGGATTTTCTTCGGCATCTTGTTCTCCCTGTGATATTTGACCGTTCACTGGCGAACGCTAACGCTGCGGCGCCACCATTCGAAACTGGATATTGATATCGTTGGAAACAACACTGTCGGCCCACTCGCCTTCACCGATCTTGAAGTCGTTACGCTTGACCGTCAGCTCGCCGGCGAAGATACCGACACCGCCCTCGGCCTTGAGCAACACGGGCACGTCCACTTTTCGCGTCTGCCCTCTGAGGGTGAGGTTGCCGGTGATTGTGTAGCGGTTATTGCCCAGATCCTTGACGCGAGTCGATTCAAAGACCGCCTGCGGATAAGAGGCCGTATCGAACCAGGCTGGCTTGGGCAGTTCGGTTTTGGCGTCTTCGCTCTCGACATTGATGCTGGCCAGTTCGATGGTCAGTTTGGCGTGGGCCGCATCGGGGTGAGCGGTGTCGAAGTCCAGGTCGCCTTGAAATTTGTCGAAGGTGCCGTAGACCCTCGAACCCATCTGGCTGTAGGTGAAGCTGATGGTGCTGGCCGTGGGGTTCACGTCGATGTATTCGGCGGCGTGAGCGCCGGCGACAGTATCGAGCGCAACGATAGCGACCACTGCGAAGAAACGCGGGAATCGAGGGTTCATGGAACACTCCGGGCCCGGACGCCCTGATAGGTGAAGTGTCGAACACAGCCATGCCAGCAACAGGAGGACTAAAGCAAAGATCGGCTGTTTATGCCAGTGAACATTGCGCTCACTCAGCGCTGGCTGGCACTCGCCTCGCGCTGCCACGCCCGTTGCAACAGATCGATTACTTCCCTGTCCGAGGTCTGGGAGAAATCCACGTACCAGTGCCCGATCGAGGTGAACCAGTCCGGGTACAGCGGGCAGACCAGCTCGTCCACTTCCCTGCGCAGCGTCTCGGCCGTTTCGATCGGCGCCACAGGCACGGCGACCACGATGCGCGCCGGCGCCTGCGTACGCACCGCGCGGATCGCCGCCTTCATCGAGGCGCCGGTGGCCAGACCGTCGTCGATCAGGACCACCACCTGCCCCTCCAGTTCAAGCGGCGGGCGCGAGCCGCGATACACCTGTTCGCGTCGCAGCAGTTCCAGGCTTTCCCGGGCCACCACGGCATCGAACCCGGCCTTGTCGATCGGGTGCGCGCGCAGTGCCTCTTCATTACGAATCAGGACGCCACCACTGGCAATCGCGCCCATGGCGTACTCCGGGCGGGACGGCACGCCGAGTTTGCGCACCAGCATCAGGTCGAGCCGAACACCCAGCGCCGCAGCCACTTCATAAGCCACCGGCACCCCGCCGCGGGGTAAGGCGAGGAGAATCACATCGGAGCGATGGGCGTATGGTCGCAGCAGCTCGACCAGACGCCGACCGGCGTCGGAGCGGTCCTGCAGGATGGAATGGGACAAGGGGTTCATGGAAACCTCCCCAGGCGATCAGGCCTGTCGGTTGACACCTTCCCCAATTTTGCTCCGCCTGCAGAAAAACCACACCCTCCACCGCCGAGTCTTTGTAGGAGCGAGCATGCTCGCGATGAACGTGAGAACACCGCGGGGCATCAGGCAGCCAGCGTCATCGTTGACGACCATCGCGAGCAAGCTCGCTCCTACAATTGAACCGGGTGCACCCGCAAAAGTCAGGTCGGCTGCCAGACCGCCTTCGCGGGCAAGCCTCGCTCCTGCACCCCGATTTCTACTTCCCCACATGCCGCCCAAGGAAGTCAGCCACCAGCCCGGCAATCTCCCCAGGCTTCTCATCCAGCGCAAAATGCCCGGCATCCAGCACATGCACCTGTGCCTTCGGCAGATCCCGCTGGTACGCCGCCGCTTCGGCCACATCAAAAGAGGGATCGAACCGGCCCCACACCACCAGCGTCGGCGGTTGATGTTCGCGCAGCCAGGCCTGCCACTTCGGATAACTGGCCACGTTGTTGCGATAGTCGTAGAACAGGTCGCTCTGGATATCCGCCTGCCCCGGCTGGTTCAGGAAATTGAATTCGTCGGTCCACAGATCCGGATTGAACACCTCGATATCCGGATTGCGCCCAACATGCCGTTGCTTTGTCGTGGCCAGCGAGAAAAAGCTCGCCCGCAACCCCGCCTCGTTCGCCGCGCGATCGGCCCAGAACTCACGGCGCTTCTGCCACAACGGCCCCAAACCATCCTCGTGGGACACCGCGTTCTGCACGATCAGCGTCTGCAAACGCTCCGGATGGGCCAGCATCATCCGAAAACCCACCGGGCCGCCGTAGTCCTGCACATACAAAGAGTATTTGTTCAGGCCCAGGGCCTCGGTGAAATGCACCATGACACTGGCCAGATGATCGAAGGTATAGGCGAACGCCTTGGAATCCGGCGCATCGCTGTGACCAAAGCCCGGATAATCCGGCGCCACCAGATGGTACTGCTGCGCCAGGCGCGCCAACAGCGGATCGTACATGCGCGAAGAACTTGGAAAGCCGTGCAGCAGCAACAAGGTCGGCTTATCCGGCGACCCGGCTTCACGGTAGAAAATCGTCAGGTCATCGACCTTGATACTGCGGTAGGCGACAGACATCTGTACCTCCGAATGGCTGGCCATTTGACCAGCGTAGGCGGCATTGGAGAGTGACAGGCCCAGGGCGCAACCAAGCGCCAGGGCGGACAGTAATTTGTTCATCGAAAAAGCTCGGGTGGAAGGTAGAGGTCAACCTTGCCATCGCGATGTATCAGGCGATCCGGGCCTTTGTAATTGCCTGTATGTTCGGGGGCGATCTTACACAGCGATACACACCGAACTGTTTACACCAACCGCTCGATCTTCTGGTGCTTCCACACCAGCTTGTAATACAGCGTCTGCAGCACCAGCATCCCCAGATACGCCACCGGAAACGCCATCCACACCCCTTGCAGGCCGAACCGTGCATCCAGCAGATAAGCCACCGGCAGTTGCACGCCCACAACGCAGATGATCGAAATCATCACCGGCACCATCACCGTGCCACTGGCGCGCATGATGCCGCCGATGATCGCCTGGAAGCCGAACACCAGCAGGCTCCACAGCATGATGTGCAGCAGATGATCGGCCATGCTCAGGGTCGATTCCTCGGTGAGGAACGAGCCCAGCAGCCAGTGCGACAGCAGATACCCCAACACCACCAGGCCACCGGTCAGGCACACGTTGATCAGCAAACCCGTGCGCAGAATCGCGCCGATGCGCTCGATGTGCCCTGCGCCGATTGCCTGGGCGCCGAGGATCGATGCGGTGATGGCAATCGACAGCGCCGGGAACTGCACGTAATTGACGATCTGCGTCACCGCACCATAAGCCGCCGTCGCCTGGGAACCGTGCTGGTTCACCAGCGCCAGAATTACCAGTTCCGACAGCGACAGCACCACCATCTGCAGGCCGGTGGGCAGGCCGATGCGCAACACCTTGCCGAGGATCGCCCAATCCAGCTTCATCGCCGCGAAGAACTCCCGGTCCGGCGCCATGGGATGGCCCTTGCGAATCAGCCGCCACGCCAGCCAACCCATCGCCGCCAGGTTGCCCGCCAACCCGGCAAACGCCGCGCTCTGAATCCCCAGCGGAGGAATGCCTAGCCAGCCGCGTATCAACGCCGGCGTCAGCGCCAGACCGATCACGGTCGACACCACCAGCGCCAGCAACGGCGACAGGGTGTCACTCACCCCGCGCAACAACTGCGTGAATAGCACGAACACCAGCAGCGACGGCATGAACCACAACATCACATGGGCATAGGCCACTGCATCGTCCAGCACATCAGCGGGCGTTCCCAGGCCCATCAAAGAAGGACGCGCAAAAATACTGCCCACCACCGCGGCTACCAACCCAATCAGCACCCCCAACATCAAGGTTGCGCCAGCAATCGCCTTGACCAGATGCGTTTCCCGCGCGCCCCACGCCTGCCCGATCAACACCCCCGCGCCCGCCCCCAGGCCTATGACCAGGGCGATGAAGAAGAAAATGATCGGAAACATGCCCGACACAGCCGCCAGCGCCTGGGTGCCGAGCATCTGACCGATGTAGATGCTGTTGACCGTGCCGGACATCGATTGCAGGAAGTTCGACAGGACCATCGGGGCGAGGAAAAGCAGGTATGTGTTCCAGAGGGGGCGTTGGGTGGGGGTTTGCATGGATAGAGGTCCATCTCGCCGGTTGGGATGCGGATTAGAGGATAGCTTCGGTGAGTTGGGGTTGGGGGGCAACGGGGAACTTTGGGGAGATGTTTAAAATTCTGGGAGAGTGTGAAGGATCTGAGGGCTAATCGGGCTGTAATTTGATGCAGGTGATAGGGTGGCGCTTGCGAGCGCGGGTGAAGGGCTAAGTAAAAACGGGCGCCTTGGTGGCGCCCGTTTTCTTCAACAAGGTCTGAACTGCGACGGTACCCGCCTGTGGTTCCGCGGCGATTTCATCATTTCGAGGCGTTGCGAGGATCATCGTGTTTGTCGATGTACTCGATCCCCAGCGGCCCCGTGCCGTAGACCTGGGAGATGTACTCGCCCGATCTGGCCCAATGGAAATGCGGGGTGTTGGCCGGAAGGATTACGACGCTGCCCGGACCATAGGCAACCAGTTTGTCCGGATCGAACACGGAACCGAAACCGATGTAGAACACGCCGGACATGACGGTGTAGATGCGGTTTTCCGGGTGGACATGGGGCATGAGCTTGATGCCGTTGGGGACTTTGACGCGTACTACGTAGGGTGCGGGTTTGCCGGGATCGCCGGCGATGACCGCGAGTTTTACTTCTTTGGGGAAGGCCGGAAAGCTGCGCCATTCCACATCTTCGTTGTGGATGGAGCCGGTTTTATCCAGTGGCAGGGGTTCCGCCTGGGCCAACGGGATGGTTGCGCTTGCGGCGAGGAATGCTGCCAATCCTGCCGCTTTAATCATGCTCTTGATCATTGAAGACACCTGCTCCGTCAAACTGTTTGGGTCACTGTATTTGCGAACGGTGTTGGTGATAACGGTGCGTGGGCGCATTACTGTTGATACGCAATGTAATCAATGGATTAACCGCATTCCCCTGTAGGAGCGAGCACGCTCGCGATGGTCGTCAACGATGACGTTGGGCACCTGACACCCCGCGGTGGCTTTGCCTCCATCGCGAGCATGCTCGCTCCTACAGGGTATGGGTTATCACCGGGACCGGTGGTGTATCTGCGGCCCTATCAATCCCGTCGATGTTCACAATCACCTCAATGAAGTTCTCTTAAAAATCCTGCGGCGTAACATCTGCTCCATACCAAACACATTTCACCCGGAGCACACGATCATGAAACGCCAAACCATCCTCAGCATCGTTTTCTCGGTTTTCGCAGTGAACGCTTTTGCCGCTTCTTCCGCTCAACCTGTAGTCGCCGAAGGCGGCTCGGATCGGCTGATCGAAAGCCGTGTGGCTGAAGGTGGTTCTGACCGCCTGCAACAGAATCGTGTTGCCGAAGGTGGCGCTGATCGCCTGCTGGAAAAACGTAACGCAGTAGCTGCTGATGGTTCGGATCGTTTGAAAGGTAATGAGGTTGCAGCTGACGGTTCTGATCGTCTGAAAGGCAACACTGTTGCCGCCGATGGCTCTGATCGCCTCAAAGGCAACACTGTTGCCGCCGATGGCTCCGACCGCCTGAAAGGTAACACCGTCGCCGCTGATGGTTCCGACCGCCTGAAAGGCAACACTGTTGCCGCTGATGGCTCCGATCGCCTGAAAGGCAACACCATCGCCTAAGCTCTTCGCCTCACCGCTACACCCACAAAAAAGCCCGGTCTGATCAGCCGGGCTTTTTCGTGTCTGACTACATTCTCCCAATCAACACAACAACCCTGTGGGAGCGGGCTTGCCCGCGAAGAGGGAGTGTCTGTGCCATTGATGTCGGCTGACATACCGCCATCGCTGGCAAGCCAGCTCCCACAGATTATGTGGTGAACACAAAACTGGTGATCAACACCGAACCACTGTGGGAGCGAGCCTGCTCGCGATGGTCGTTAACGATGACGCTGGGTGCCTGATTCTCCGCGGTGTCTTTGCCTGCATCGCGAGCAGGCTCGCTCCCACAGTTGGAGGGCGTACACCGCGAAATCAGGTCGGCTCACCGGCTGACAACATGCTCCAGCACCACCTCCAGCGGGTGACGCAGTTGCACGTCCGCCTGACGCTTCACCTGGCTGCGGCATGAATAACCGGTGGCCAGCGCCTCCCCTTCCTTGTCCAGCTTGCCCGCCCAGGACTGGTTGAAGATGGTCCGCGAGGTTTCCTGGTTGCGGGCTTCGTGGCCGTAGGTGCCGGACATGCCGCAGCAGCCGGTGGCTTCGGTGACCAGTTTGAGGCCGATGCGGGTGAACAGTTTTTCCCATTGCGAGGTCGCGGCCGGGGCGTTGGTTTTTTCCGTGCAGTGGGCCATCAGGCGGTAGGTTTGGGCCGCGGATTGCTGCATTTCAGGCAAGGCGTCGATGAGCCATTCCTGGGGCAGCAGGACCTTCGGGCAGTCATTCAGGCCCGGGACTTTCTGGTATTCCTGGCGATAGACCAGGGTCATCGCCGGATCGAGCCCCACCAGCGGCACGCCGCAATCGGCCAGGGCCTTGAGCTGGGTGCCGTTGCGGATCGCGGCCTTGGCAAAGGCGCCGAGGAAACCCTGGACATGCAACGGCTTGCCGTTGGCGCTGTAAGGCGCGAGGAACACGCGGTAGCCCAGTTGATGCGCCAGCTGGATAAAGTTCGCCAGCAACGGCGTTTCGAAGTAACGGGTGAAGGCGTCCTGCACCAGCACCACGCTGCGTTCACGCTGGCTGGCGCTCAGTTCGCGCAGGGCCGGCACGCTGGCAACGGCGACTTTGCAGGCAGCCAGGGTGGTCTGCAGGTTGTGGCGGTGGATCAGCGGGCTGTCGACCATGCCGATCTGCTGCTCCAGCAGGCGCGTCACCCACTTCGAACCCATCACCGCGTTGTACAGGCCCGGGGCGCGGGCCAGGTAAGGGATGGTGAATTCCAGTGAACCGATCAGGTAGTCGCGCATCGGGCGCTGATAACGGCCGTGGTACAGCTCGAGGAAACGCGAGCGGAAATCCGGCACGTTGACCTTGATCGGGCATTGTCCCGCGCAGGATTTGCAGGCCAGGCAGCCGGCCATCGAGTCATATACTTCATGGGAGAAATCCGCCTCGCCCCGTGAACGGGACAGGTTGTTGCGCAGGCGCGCCGGCAACCCGCCCAGCCACGACAACTTGCCGCGCGCCGCCTGCAGCACATCGATATCCGCCGCGCCTTGCAGACGCAACCATTCGCGAATCAGCGACGCCCTGCCCTTCGGCGAATGCTGGCGTTCGCGGGTGGCTTTCCACGACGGGCACATCGCGTCGTTGGGGTCGTAGTTGTAGCAGGCGCCGTTGCCATTGCAGTGCATGGCAGTGTCGAAGCTCTGCCAGACGCGCTCGTCGATCTGCCGATCGAGATCGCCACGCATCGTCACTTCGTTGACCTTGAGCAAGCCTTCGCCAGCGTCTGGCGGCGTGCAGATCTTGCCCGGGTTGAGCTGGTTGTGCGGGTCGAACGCGCCCTTGAGCGATTGCAGCGCCGGGTACAGTTCGCCGAAGAAATCGGGCACGTATTCCGAGCGCAGGCCCTTGCCGTGCTCGCCCCACAGCAGCCCGCCGTAACGCCGGGTCAGTTCGGCCACCGCGTCGGAAATCGGCTTGACCAGCGCCGCCTGGGCCGGGTCTTTCATGTCCAGTGCCGGGCGCACGTGCAGCACGCCGGCATCGACGTGGCCGAACATGCCGTAGGCCAGGCCATAACCGTCGAGCAAGGCACGGAATTCAGCGATGTAGTCGGCCAGGCGCTCAGGCGGAACCGCAGTGTCTTCGACGAACGGCTGCGGACGAATCTCACCCTCGACGTTGCCCAACAGACCCACCGAGCGTTTGCGCATGGTGTAGACGCGGTTCACGGCGGCGGCGCCTTCGGCCAGGGTGTGGCCCAGACGCTCGATGGTGGTGTCGGCCTGCAGGTGCTCGACGAAGGCCGCGACGCGGGCGTTCACTTCTGCGGCGTCGTCACCGCAGAATTCCACCAGGTTGATGCCCAGGGTCGGGCGCTCGGCGTCGCTTGGGAAATACTCGGCGACGCTGTGCCAGACGATGTCCTTCATCGCCAGCATCAGCACCTTGGAATCCACGGTCTCGATCGACAGCGGCTTCTTCGCCAGCAACGCGTTGGCGTCGTGCAGCGCGTCCATGAAGCTGCCGTAGCGCACGTTCACCAGCACCGAATACTTCGGAATCGGCAGCACGTTGAGCTTGGCTTCGACAATGTAGCCCAGCGAACCTTCCGCTCCGCACAGCACGCTGTTGAGGTTGAAACGGCCCTGCTCGTCGCGCAGGTGCGCCAGGTCATAACCGGTCAGGCAGCGATTGAGTTTGGGGAACACGGACTCGATAAGCTCGGCCTGGGTTTCCTGAATAGTGCGAGCCACCCGGTACACCTCGCCGCTGCGGCCGGGTTGCTCGCAGGCCACGTCCAGTTCGGCATCGGACAAGGGACGGGTGTGCAGGCGCTCGCCGCCGAGCAGCACGCTGTGCAGTTCCAGCACGTGGTCGCGGGTCTTGCCGTAGGTGCAACTGCCCTGGCCGCTGGCGTCGGTGTTGATCATGCCGCCGACGGTGGCGCGGTTCGAGGTCGACAGCTCAGGGGCGAAAAACAGCCCGTGAGGCTTGAGCGCGGCATTGAGCTGGTCCTTGACCACGCCCGCCTGCACCCGCACCCAGCGTTCTTCGACGTTGATTTCCAGAATGGTGTTCATGTGCCGTGACAGGTCGACCACGATACCGTCGGTCAGCGACTGGCCGTTGGTGCCGGTGCCGCCGCCGCGCGGGGTCAGTTTGATCTGGCGAAAACGCGGCTCGGCCATCAGCGTCGCGATGCGCGCGATGTCGTCCGCATCCAGGGGAAACACCGCCGCTTGCGGCAGACGCTGGTAGATCGAGTTGTCCGTCGCCAACACCGTACGGGTGGCGTAGTCGGCACTGATCTGGCCTTGAAAGCCGCTGGCGGCAAGGGCTTGCAGAAAGTCCGGGTATTGGGCCGCGGGAGCGACGACGGGCAACCGAGCGATCATTGAAGACTGTTGGGTGGTCGATTTCATCATGGAAAACTCAATACTCTTGTCGCCAGAACATTAATGGGTCAGTCTCGGCCCGTCAGTTACACCAATGATCTCGCGGGCTCCGGCGTCAGACAACCGGAAATTCCTGCCGCTATCGATGAGTTTTATGAATGAATTACCGTCACCTCACGCCATCGATGTCGTTATTGCTGGCCTTCGAAGCCGCCGCCCGACATGAAAGCTATACCCGGGCCGCCACCGAGCTGTCGCTGACCCAGAGCGCCGTCAGTCGCCAGGTTCAGGCGCTGGAGCAGCAATTGGGCTTGAGCCTGTTCCGCCGCGAAGGCCGGCAAGTGCAACTGACCGATGTCGGTCGCCTGTATCAGCGCGAGCTGAGCGAAGCCCTGGGACGCATTCGCAGCGCGACCTTGCAGGCCATGGCCTATCAATCCGGCCGTGGCACCCTGCGACTGGCCACCCTGCCCACTTTCGGCTCGAAATGGTTGCTGCCGCGCCTGCATGACTTCTACAAGACCCACCCCGGCATGCTGGTGCACATCAACTCGCGGATCGACGCCATCGACTTCGAAACCAGCGGCATCGACGCCGCGATCGTCGTCGGTGCCGCCGACCTGCCGGGGCTGATCAGCCATCGCCTGCACACCGAGGAGCTGCTGGTGGTCATCTCCCCGGACACCGCGCTGCTGCACGACGACTGGACCCCGGAGCGCATCGGCAGCCAGACGCTGCTCAACGTCGCGAGCAACGCCAACGTCTGGGGCGAATGGTTCAGCCACCACCACCTGCCCCATCGTATGATGCGCCTGGGACCGAGCTTCGAACTCACCTCGCACCTGATCCAGGCCGTGCGCGCCGGCATCGGCATCGGCCTGGTGCCGCGCATTCTGGTGACCGATGAGCTGGCCGCCGGCGAGCTGATCAGCCTCGACCTGCCCTTCGCCAGCCAGCGCAGCTACTACCTGACGTACCCACCGCGCAACGAAATGCTGCCGTCGCTGATTGCGTTTCGGACGTGGTTGCTGGAGCAGATCTGAAGGGTTGTCTGGTGGGCGGGGATAAATCCCCTCACCACAATGTCTTCATTACCTGTTCAATCTCTTAACTGACTGACATTGGGGCAAGCCTCGCTCCGACGGGGTTTTGTGTGGGGGTTGGTCTCTTGACACTTCGTGCAACGAATTCGCCATTCACTGACTATGCTCTGGCCCACGGGCACCGCGTGCCGGAGTGATACCCTGCGCGCCGCTCTGTCACCCATCACATGGAACGCTGGCCTATGAAACGACTTCACTCGCTCGCTCTGGCATCCGTGCTGGCCACTGCCAGCCTTGCAGCCCATGCAGAAGAAATCCCGCTGAACAGCGAAGCCTCCACCGAACACTTCCAGACCCGGGTCCTGGCGGTGGATTCGCCCAAGCATCAAGTCACCATCGAAGGCCTGGACAAGCGCCCGGTCCCCTTCCAGCTCACCGACCAGGCCAAGGCACTGCACAACCTGAAAGTCGGCGACAAGGTCGATATTCGCGTCACCCGCTCCATCGATTACGTGTTGGACACCGACGTCGGTGGCAAGCCTGCGGTAAGCAACGACACCTGGACCAACCGCGCCTCCCCCGACAACCTGCCGGGCGGAGAGATGTATCGCACCATCAAGGTCACCCTGAAGGTCACCCGCGTCGACGTGACGAACAAGCAGATGGTGCTGCTGCATCCGGACGGAAACGAGCAAGTCGTCACCATCGTCGACCCGAAAGTCGTGGCGCACCTGCAGGATTTCCGCGCCGGCCAGACGGTCGAGGCCACTCAAACCGAAGTGCTGAAGGTTGAAACCTCCCGCTAGGAAATCGCTGAACCTGTAGGAGCGAGCAAGCTCGCGATGAACCCCGGAACACCGCGGGGCACCAGATTCCCCGCGTTATCGCAGACGACCACTGTAGGAGCCGAGCTTGCTCGCGATGCGCGTCAGGACACCGCGGGGCATCAGGTAGCCAGCGTTATCGTTGACCACCATCGCGAGCAAGCTCGGCTCCTACAGGGGAATGCGAGTTTGCTCCCAATGTACCCCGCATCACCGTTGACCCAAGGCCCCCGCTTGCAAGGGTGTTACTCTCCTGACCACTGCCCGCCTTGAGGAATCATTCCGTGCGCTACGACCTGACCACCCTCGCGCTGTTCATCACCGTCGCGCAGGAACGCAACCTCACCCGTGCCGCGCGCATTCATCATCTGGCTGTATCGGCGATCAGCAAGCGGCTTTCGGAGCTGGAATCGCAGATCGGCTCTGCCCTGCTATTGCGCAACGCGCGCGGCGTCGAGTTGACGCCGGCAGGCCAGTCGCTGCTGTTTTACGCCCGCCAGCTCAAGCAGACCATCGAGCAGCTCGACAGCGAGCTGGGGGATTTCTCCGCCGGGGTCAAAGGCCATATCCGCGTCCACGCGATCACCTCTGCCCTTTCCCAGTTTCTGCCCGACGACGTCGCGCGGTTCGTGGCGCTCTACCCGCAGATCAAATTCGATATCGAGGAGCGTGTCGGCTCGGCGGTGATTCGTGCGGTGTCTGATGGCAGCGCGGACCTGGGCATCATCGCCGCACAGACCGCCGCCCAGGGCCTGGAGACCCTGCCCTACCGCCAGGATGAGCTGACGCTGGTGGTCCCGGCGGGCCACGTACTGGCGGATCGAAAGTCCATCGCCTTCAAGGAAGTGCTGGAGCACGAACTGGTCGGACCGCACCTGGACAGCTCCATGCATTCAATGCTGACCAACGAGGCGGCAAAGCTGGGCATGACACCCAAGCTGAGAATCCGCATCAGCAGCTTCGACTGCATCTGCCGCATGGTCTCCACCGGCCTGGGGCTGGCGGTATTGCCCCGCAGTGTCGTAAGCCCCTACCAGCGCAGTCACAAGCTCAAGTCGGTGGCGCTGGCCGAGCCGTGGGCTCAGCGTTCGCTGTTGCTGGTTTTCAGGAAATACGACCTGGCGCCACCCACGGTGCGAACCCTGATCGATCATTTGAGGCAGGCACAACACTGAACGAGCGTTCTCCATAGGAGAACGCTGCTATGGTAATTGATCAATTTTCAGCACACAGGATTGCTCCTAGTATCGGCTCATCAGCGGTACCGATCGGCTCACCCCCGAATCCCGCGCCCCTTATAAAAAGCCTGAGCGATATGAGCATGACCGAAACTGCCTGTGACCTCTTCAGCCATCTGTCGATCGATAACGAGTCGTTTGCGTATGTCGACCTGAACAGGATGTTGTCTCCTGCGCAGATCTCGAAGCTGCCTTATTCGATCCGCATCCTGCTGGAAAACGTCGCGCGCTGCTCGCCTGACGCCTTGCCCTCGGTGCTGTCCCGTGCCATCGGCCAGGGGCCTGACTGCGAAGTGCCGTTCCAGCCCAACCGCCTGATGTTCCACGACACCACCTGCCTGCCGGCGCTGGCCGACTTCGCCGGCATGCGTGACGTGGTGGCGGAGCTCGGTGGCGATCCCAAGGCCATGAACCCGCTGATCCCCGCGGTGCTGACCATCGACCATTCGGTGATCGTGGAGCGTTACGCCGAGGCCGATGCGGTCGAACAGAACCTGGACATCGATTTTCGTCGCAACAGCGAGCGCTATCGCTTCATCAAATGGGCACAGAAGAGCCTGGACAACTTCGGCGTGATTCCACCGGGCACCGGCATCATCCACCAGATGAACATGGAAGCCCTCGCGCAAGTGGTCTGGGAAGGTCGTACCGAGGACGGCCAGCCTCTGCTGCACCCGGACGACATGGTCGCCACCGACAGCCACACCCCCATGATCAATGCCATCGGCGTGCTGGGCTGGGGCGTCGGCGGCCTCGAAGGCCAGGCGGCGATGGTGGGTGAACCCGTGCCTATCAGCTTCCCGAAAGTGATCGGCATTCGTGTCACCAACTCGCTGCGCCCGAGCGTCACCGCCACCGACCTGTCGCTGCACGTGGCCGAGATCCTGCGCAAGCGCTCGGTCGTGGGCACGTTCGTGGAGTTCACCGGTCCCGGGCTGTCGTCCCTGAGCTGGGCGGCTCGCGGTACCGTTTCCAACATGGCCCCGGAGTATGGCGCCACGGTGGTGTTCTTCCCGTTCGACGACGATACCCTGTCGTACTTGAAGCTCAGTGGTCGTTCCGAGGCGCTGATCCAGAAGGTCATCGGCTACATGAACGCCCAGCCGCTGTGGCGCCGGGATGAATTGCCGGAACCTGAGTTCGATGAGCTGATCGAGCTGGATCTGGCAAGCATCGAAGCCTGCGTCGCCGGCCCGCATCAACCGCACCAGCGGCAGAAGCTGTCCAACGCCGCCGCCTCGTTCCAGAAAGAAGTGATGGGCGGCACAAACCTGATTGCCGGACCGGAGCAGAAAACCTTCTACGAGCCTTCGTTCCAGCAGCCGATCACCCACGGCGCCGTGGTGATGTCCGCCATTACCAGTTGCACCAACACCGCCAATCCGTCGCAGATGATCCAGGCCGGTTTGCTGGCCCGCAAGGCCCGTCAACTGGGATTGACCCGCAAACCGTGGGTCAAGACGTCGCTGTCCCCCGGCTCCCGCGTGGTCGCCGACTACCTGGCCCAGGCCAACCTGCTGGACGACTTTTCGGCCCTGGGCTTCGACCTCGCCGGTTTCGGCTGCATGACTTGCATCGGCAACTCGGGCTCCCTCGAAGAGCACGTCGATCAATTTGCCGATCAAGGCCTGAAAGGCGTGGTGGTGCTCTCGGGCAACCGCAATTTCGAAGGGCGGGTCAACCCGAAGATCCCTGCCGGCTATCTGGCTTCTCCGGCGCTGTGCGTGGCCTACGCCATCGCCGGGACCATCGATATCGATCTGGAAGCGGACGTCCTGGCCCGGGATCGCGACGGCAACCCGGTGTATCTGCACGACCTGATGCCCACCGATGCGGCCATTGCCGAACAGGTCGCCCAGGTGGTCAAGCCGGAGTTCTTCCGTGATCGCCTGGCCAAGGTCTGGGACGGCACCCATCACTGGCAGGCCCTGTCCGCCGAGGGCAGCGTGCAATTTCCGTGGAGCCCGCAATCGACCTACCTGCGTCGCCCGCAGTACCTGGCCGATATCAGTGCCGAGGCAAAGACCACCCTGGCCATCAGCGGCGCGCGCACGCTGATGGTGTTGGGCGATAACGTCACGACTGACCATATCTCGCCGGCCTACTCCATTCCGGCCGACAGTCTGGCCGGACAGTGGCTGCTGGAGCACGGCGAGAACCGCGACGACCTCAACCAATACTCCACCCGCCGCAGCAACCATGAAGTCATGCTGCGCGGCGCGTTCACCAACAAGTCGGTGAGAAACCTTCAGCTGGGCGATAACCAGCCAGGCGAAGGTGCCTGGGCCTGGAACGCCGACCATAGCCGCTGCCTGCCGCTCTACGAAGCGGCCCAAAGCTATGCGGCCAGCCATACGCCAATGATCGTGTTCGCCGGGATCAACTACGGCGCAGGTTCCAGTCGCGACTGGGCAGCCAAGGCCCAGGCGCTGCTGGGGGTCAAGGCGGTGGTTGCGCAGAGCATCGAGCGTATCCATCGCAGCAACCTGATCGGCATGGGCGTTCTGCCGCTGCAATTCGGCGCCGGCCAGTCGGTGGCCGATCTGGCGCTGCAAGGTGACGAAAGCTTCGACTTCCTGGGGCTCGACGAGATTGGCGTCGGCAACAACCGGGTGGTCATGGTGATCCGCCGTGGCAACGGCGAAGAACAACGAATCGAACTGAGCCTGCGCATCGATTCGCAGCAGGAAATTCGCTACCTGCTCAACGGCGGCGTCCTGCCGTTCGTGATCCGCAAGGTGGTCAAGCGCACGCGCCACTGATTCGAACAACGGGCCCTGCAAGGGGCCCGGACGATGCGATTAACAAAAACAAGGAACGCAGTCATGCAATGCGACGAAATCAACGCAGGCCTCCCTGCGCCTGAAATTCAGGATTCGGCCTGCTCTATCCAGGGCCCGACCCGACGGACGCTGCTCATGCAGATGGCGACTGTCGCCGGTGTTTCGGCCCTGGGTTCACTGCTGCCGCCGGGCGTCGCCCACGCTGCGGATCTTCTGAAAAACCAACCTGCCAATCGGAGAACTACCCCTATGTACGCCTATGTCGGGTCACGGACCACCCGTGAGCGCAATGCCCGTGGTGATGGCATCACGGTCTATCGGGTGGATCAGGAAAACGGCACCCTCGCCCCCGTCCAGGTGGTCAAGGATCTGGTCAACCCCTCGTTCCTGGCCCTGAACAAGGCAGGCGACCGTCTGTACACCGTCCACGGCGACAAGACCGACGTCAGCGCCTTCAGCGTAGACAAGGCCACCGGCCAACTGACCTTCATCAACACCCGGAGCTGTGAAGGTAAAAACCCGGTGCACCTCGCGCTGGACCCAACCGAGCGCTTTCTGGTGGTGTCGAATCACATCGGTGGTTCGCTGGCGGTGATGAACGTGGCCGAGGACGGCTCGCTTGGCACGCTCAATCAACTGCTCAAGCTGGAAGGGCCGCTCGGGCCGCATCGGGTCGAGCAGCCCTTTGCCAAGCCGCACTTCAACCCCTTCGACCACACCGGCAACTTCGTCCTGGTACCGGACAAGGGCCTGGATCGCGTGTTCAGTTTCCGTTTCGACAACGGCAAGCTGTTCCCGGCCGACCAGCCTTTCGTCACCACCCGTGAAGGTGCCGGCCCGCGTCATCTGGCCTTCCATCCCAAAGCGCCATTTGCCTATGTGGTCAACGAGCTGGACTCCAGCGTGACCACCTACGGCTTCAACGCCCAGACCGGCGGCCTGTCTGCACTTCAGGTGCTGCCATCGCTGCCGGCGAGCTTCACCGGCAACAGCCGTGCCTCGGAAATCGAAGTGGATCGCAGCGGTCGCTTCCTCTACGCCTCCAACCGGGGTTACGACAGCGTCGCGGTGTTTGCCATCGATCAGGGCACCGGCCTGTTGAGCCCTGTCGAGTTCATGCCGACCGATGGCAAAACCCCGCGTTTCTTCACCTTGACGCCCAACGAGCGGTTCCTGTTCGCGCTCAACGAAGACAGCGACACGATCATTTCGATGGCGGTGGACCCGCGCAAGGGCGCGCTGCGCAAGACCGGCTTTTCCGTCTCGACGGGCAGCCCGGTGTGCATGATTTTCTCGGCCTGAACCGGCCTCTGTGTTTCTATGGCAATGCAACCACGGAAGCAGGCCCTGGCCCGCTTCCAGTGAGGTAGACATGAACAACAATAAACCTGATGAAGCTGCAATCGTCCGCAAGGTGACCTGGCGGATCATCCCTTTCGTATTCCTGCTCTATATCGTCTCGTACCTGGACCGGGCCAACATCGGCTATGCCGCGCTGCAGATGAACAAGGAACTGGCCCTCTCCAGCGAAGCCTTCGGTTTCATCTCGGGGATTTTCTTCATCGGCTACTTCCTGTTCGAAGTGCCAAGCAACGTGATGCTCAACAGATTCGGCGCCCGGGTATGGATCGCCCGGATCCTGGTGACCTGGGGCTTCATCGCCGCGCTCACCGCCTTCGCCCAGACCGCCAACCAGCTCTATATCCTGCGTTTCTTTTTGGGGGTAGCCGAGGCCGGTTTCTTCCCCGGCATCATCGTCTACCTGACCTACTGGTTCCGCTCCAGGGAACTGGCCACCACCGTCGCCCTGTTCACCGCGGCGATCCCGGTCAGCTACATCATCGGCGCGCCGATGAGCACCTGGATCATGGACAACATCGCCTGGCTGAACTGGAGTGGCTGGCGCTGGATGCTGTTCCTGGAAGGCATTCCCGCGGTGTTCCTCGGCGTCGCCTGCTACTTCTTCCTGACCGATAAACCGGAGCAGGCCAAATGGCTCAAACCCGAGGAACGCGAGTGGCTGATCGCCGAACTTGAACGCGACCGGCAATCGCGCAAGAACGTGAAGAGCCTGAGCGTCCTGAAAACCATGAGCAATCCGAAGGTCCTGTACCTGGCCTTCATCTACTTCGTCTATCAGTGCGGCAGCCTGGGTATCGGCTACTGGATGCCGCAGATCATCAAGGGCTTCTCCGAGTCGTTGACCCATACCCAGATCGGCCTGATCGCGATGCTGCCCTACATCGTCGCCACCGCCGCGATGATCGTCTGGTCGCGCAGCTCGGACAAACGCAATGAGCGCAAGCTGCATTCGGCCATCCCGTTGTTCGTTGCCGCGTTGGGCCTGATCGGTGCCGGCATGCTGCAGAACCCGTACGTGGCCATGGCGATGATCTGTGTCGCGCTGTCTGGTCTGTACAGCTTCAAATCGCCGTTCTGGGCGCTGCCGACGCTGTTCCTCGATCGCACCACCGCGGCGGTGTCGATCGCAGTGATCAACTCCATCGGCAACCTGGGTGGTTTTGTCGGGCCGTCGATGATCGGCATGGTCAAGGGCAACAGTCAGAGCGCCGCCAATGGCCTGCTGTTCCTCAGTGCGCTGCTGCTTGCGGGCTTCTTGATGACGATTCTGATGCGGGTCACCAACAAGCCAGCACCGCAAGCCTCGAACGGGGTGACCCGCGAGGCGCATTGAGGGTTGCCGCCACAGGCGAACCCGGTTCACTTCATTTTTTCCCGGAGCACACAATGAGCTTTATCACCCCTGCGGTACTCGACGACCTGGCGCCTGGCGGCGTCCTGCGGGCAGCGATCAATTTCGGCAATCCTGTCCTGGCGCAACCAGGCAAGGATGGATCACCGCAGGGTGTATCGGTGGCACTGGCCAGAGCGCTGGCCACCGAACTGAGCGTGGACCTCGAGCTGATTACGTTCGATGCGGCGGGCAAGGTGTTCGCGGCGCTGGACGACCAGGTCTGGAATATCGCGTTCCTGGCCATCGAACCGGTGCGCGAGCAGCAGATCGCGTTCAGCGAGCCTTACGTGATTATCGAAGGCACCTATCTGGTGGCTGCCGACTCGCCCTTTGTGAAAGTCGAGGACCTCGATCAGCCGGGCTTGAAACTGGCGGTTGGCAAGGGCGCGGCGTATGACCTGTTCCTGAGCCGCACGTTGCAGCATGCGCAGCTCGAGCGTGCCGACACTTCGGCCGGGGCCGTGGACCTGTTCTTCGCACAGAACCTGGACGCCGCGGCGGGCGTGCGTCAGCCGTTGGCCAAGGTGGCTGCCACCGATTCGAGTTACCGGGTGCTGGAAGGCGCGTTCACCTCGATCCGCCAGGCCATGGCAGTGCCCCGCGGACGTGGCGCGGGGGCGGCTTATGTGAGGCGCTTTGTCGAGCGCAAGAAGGCTGAGGGGTTTGTTCTGGCGGCTTTGATTGAAAGTGGTCAGACCGACGTCAGCGTCGCGCCGTCGGCATAAGCCACGCCCCGTGGCTTCAATCCCCCTGACCCAACACAAAATGCGCATCAGCGCTTGAAGATACCGAGGAAGAAAAATGGCCAAGGCCGCAGATGTCGTCGTGCAATGCCTGGAAAACGAGGGCGTCGAATATGTGTTTGGTATCCCTGGCGAGGAAAACCTCGACCTGCTGGAATCCCTGCGCAAGTCCAGGATCAAGCTGGTCCTGACTCGCCATGAACAATCCGCCGGCTTCATGGCCGCGACCTACGGCCGCCTCACCGGCAAGACGGGCGTCAGCCTCTCGACCCTCGGTCCCGGCGCGACCAACCTGGTGACCGCCAGTGCCTATGCCTATCTGGGCGGCATGCCGATGCTGATGATCACCGGGCAAAAGCCGATCAAGAAATCCAAGCAGGGCCGTTTCCAGATCCTCGATGTGGTCGGCATGATGCAACCGCTGACCAAGTACACCCATCAATTCGCTTCGGCCGACAACATCCCTTCGCGCATGCGGGAAGCCTTCCGCCTGGCCGAAGAAGAAAAGCCCGGCGCCGTGCATCTGGAGTTGCCTGAAGACATCGCTGCCGAACAAACCGACAGCCTGCCGATCCCGCCGAGCCTGCATCGTCGGCCGCTGGCGGAACACAAGTCGGTCGAAGCGGCGGTGGAGAAACTGCAGAAGGCCCGCAGCCCGATCCTGGTGATCGGCGCCGGCGCCAACCGCAAGATGACCGCCAAGGTTTTGAAGCAACTGATCGACAGGACCGGTATTCCATTCATCACCACGCAGATGGGCAAAGGCGTGGTCGACGAGCGTCACGAGCGCTTTCTCGGCAACGCCGCGCTGTCCTCCGGCGACTTCGTGCATCGCGCCGTCGAGGCTGCCGACCTGATCGTCAACATCGGCCACGACGTGATCGAAAAGCCACCGTTCTTCATGGTCCGTGGCGGTACCGAAGTCATCCACATCAACTTCCGCTCGGCGGAAGTCGACGCCGTGTACTTCCCGCAAATCGAAGTCATCGGCGACATCGCCAACGCCGTGTGGCAGATCGGTGAAGCGCTGACCGACACCCGTCACTGGGACTTCAGCCGCCTGCTGGCGATCCGCGAGGCCAACGAAGCGCAGATCACCGAAGGCGCCGACGACGACCGCTTTCCGGTCTACCCGCAGCGCCTGGTGGCCGATATCCGTCGCGTGCTGCCCTCCGAAGGCATCGTCGCGCTGGACAACGGCATCTACAAGATCTGGTTTGCCCGCAACTACAAGGCCCACAAACCCAACACCGTGCTGCTGGACAACGCCCTGGCGACCATGGGCGCAGGCCTGCCGTCGGCCATGGCGGCGCACCTGGTGCATCCGGATCGCCCCGTGATTTCGGTGTGCGGCGACGGTGGCTTCATGATGAACAGCCAGGAACTGGAAACCGCCGTGCGCCTGGGCATGCACATCACCGTGGTGATCCTGCGTGACGACGGCTACGGGATGATCCGCTGGAAGCAGGCGAACATGGGCTTCACCGATTTCGGCCTGGATTACGGCAACCCGGATTTCGTCAAATATGCCGAAGCCTATGGTGCCAATGGGCACCGTGTGGAAAGCGCCAATGGCTTGCTGCCGCTGCTGGAACACTGCATCGGTACGCCGGGTGTGCACGTCATCGATTGCCCCGTGGATTACTCCGAGAACGACCGTATCCTCAACACCGAGCTCAAGCACAGGAGTGCGCAGGTCTGATCGGTACGTTCTGCCGAACACAAAACCGTAGGAGCAAGGCTTGCCCGCGAAAGCGCCAGATCAGTCAACATCGATGTTG
>NZ_JBSVXG010000051.1:0-33200 GCF_054070595.1 Pseudomonas sp. SDO55104_S430
GTTTCTTGGGGGGGGGGGGTTGGCCCGGGGGGGGGGTGGAGGGTGCGATTTGGTGTTTGCCTTGAAGGCCGCCTTCGCGGGCAAGCCCGCTCCCACAAAAGCAACAACAAAAGCACAAATAAATCGGAGGCCCACCACCATGGCCAACCTGAAAATCAAGAACCTGCAAAAAGGCTTCGAAGGCTTTTCCATCATCAAGGGCATCGACCTTGAGGTGAATGACAAGGAATTCGTGGTCTTCGTCGGCCCGTCCGGCTGCGGCAAGTCCACACTGCTGCGCCTGATCGCCGGGCTGGAAGAAGTCAGCGGCGGCACCATCGAACTCGATGGCCGCGACATCACCGAAGTCAGCCCGGCCAAGCGCGACTTGGCGATGGTGTTCCAGACCTACGCCCTGTACCCACACATGAGCGTGCGCAAGAACATGTCCTTCGCCCTCGACCTGGCCGGCGTGTCCAAGGCCGAAGTGGAAAAGAAAGTCGGTGAAGCCGCGCGCATCCTCGAACTGGGGCCGATGCTGGAACGCAAGCCCAAGCAATTGTCCGGCGGCCAGCGTCAGCGCGTGGCCATCGGCCGGGCCATCGTGCGCAACCCGAAAATCTTCCTGTTCGACGAACCGCTGTCGAACCTCGACGCCGCCCTGCGGGTACAGATGCGCCTGGAACTGCTGCGCCTGCACAAGGATCTGCAAGCGACCATGATCTACGTGACCCACGATCAGGTCGAAGCCATGACCATGGCCGACAAGGTCGTGGTGCTCAATGGCGGCAAGATCGAGCAGGTCGGCTCGCCCCTGGACCTGTATCACCACCCGGCCAACCTGTTCGTCGCGGGTTTTCTCGGCACGCCGAAAATGGGCTTCCTCAAGGGCAGAGTCAGCAGCATCGACAGCCAGGGTTGCGAAGTGACGCTGGATGCCGGCACCCGCATCAGCTTGCCGTTGAGCGGAGCCAGCCTCAGCCTCGGCGGCGCGGTGACCCTGGGGATTCGTCCGGAGCACCTGGAGCTGGCCAGAACCGGCGATTGCACCTTGCAGGTCACCGCCGACGTCAGCGAGCGTCTGGGCAGCGACACCTTCTGCCACGTACGGACCGCGTCCGGCGAGGCCCTGACCATGCGCGTGCGTGGGGATCTGGCCAGCCGTTACGGCGAAACCCTGAGCCTGCACCTGGATGCCGAGCACTGCCATTTGTTCGATGCCGACGGCGTGGCGCTTGCCCGTCCGCTGCGCGTTGCCGCCTGATTTCAGAGAACCTGTATGAAACTCAACAAACAAAACCTCAACCGCCTCGCCCCCGAGGTGGTCCTGCCCGCCTACACCCTCAGCGACACCCGTCAGGGCATTGCCCATATCGGCGTCGGCGGTTTCCATCGCGCCCATCAGGCGTACTACACCGACGCGCTGATGAATCTGGGCGAAGGCCTGGACTGGGCCATCTGCGGGGTCGGCCTGCGCGCCGAGGACCGTCGCGCCCACGACGACCTGCACGGCCAGGACTGCCTGTTCACCCTGTTCGAACTGGGGGACAACGACGACACCGAAGTGCGGGTGATCGGCTCGATTCGCGACATGCTGCTGGCCGAAGACAATGCCCAGGCGCTGATCGACAAGCTCGCTGATCCGCAGATCCGCATCGTGTCGCTGACCATTACCGAGGGCGGTTACTGCATTGACGACAGCAACGGCGAATTCATGGCCCACCTGCCGCAGATCCAGCATGACCTGGCCAATCCGCACGCACCGAAAACCGTGTTCGGCTTCCTCTGCGCCGCACTGGCCAAGCGCCGGGCCGCGGGCACGACGGCCTTCACCCTGATGTCCTGCGATAACCTGCCGCACAACGGCGCCGTCACCCGCAAGGCCCTGCTGGCTTTCGCCGCGCTGCGCGACGCCGATCTGCGTGACTGGATCGCTACCAACGTGAGCTTCCCCAACGCCATGGTCGACCGCATCACGCCGATGACCAGCACCGCACATCGCCTGCAACTGGCCGACCGCCACGGCGTGGACGACGCCTGGCCGGTGGTCTGCGAGCCGTTCGTGCAATGGGTGCTGGAAGACAAGTTCGTCAACGGCCGCCCGGCTTGGGAAAAGGTCGGCGTGCAGTTCACCGACGACGTCACGCCTTACGAAGAAATGAAGATCAAGCTGCTCAACGGCAGTCACCTGGCCCTGACTTACCTGGGGTTTCTCAAGGGTTACCGCTTCGTCCACGAAACCATGAACGATCCGCTGTTTGTGCGTTACATGCGGGCCTACATGGATCTGGACGTGACCCCGCAATTGTCGCCGGTGCCGGGGATTGATCTGACTGAATACAAGAACACCCTGGTGGAGCGTTTTTCCAACCAGGCGATTGCCGATCAGCTGGAGCGGGTGTGTTCGGACGGGTCGTCGAAGTTTCCCAAGTTCACGGTGCCGACCATCAACCGGTTGATCGCGGATGGTCGGGAGACCAGGCGTGCGGCGCTGGTGGTGGCGGCCTGGGCGTTGTATTTGAAGGGGGTGGACGAGAACGGCGACACTTACAGCATTCCCGATCCAAGGGCGACGTTCTGCCAGGCGCTGGTGGCTGATGATGCGTTGATTACCCAGCGGTTGCTGGCGGTGGAGGAGATTTTCGGCACGGCGATTCCGCGTTCGGCGGAGTTTGTGGCGGCGTTCGAGTGGTGTTGCAACAGCTTGCGGGAACATGGAGTGACGGGAACGCTGGAGCGGGTGCTGGCTTGAATGCGGTGGTGAGTCGACTACCGTCTTCGCGAGCAAGCCCGCTCCCACAGGGTTCAGTGTCTTGCACAAATCTGTATTCCAACACCAACCTCTGTGGGAGCGGGCTTGCCCGCGAAGGCGGCCTGACAGTCACCGCTTATTTTGATCCTGAACTGATATCGACCTGACGCCTCAAGGATTCCCATGTCAAACCAACAACTATTCCTCGGCATCGACTGCGGCACACAAGGCACCAAAGCCCTGATTCTCGATGCCCAAAGCGGCGAGGTCCTGGGCCTGGGCGCCGCGGCGCACACCATGATCAGCGGCGCCAATGGCCGACGCGAGCAGGACACGGCGCAGTGGCTGGACGCACTCACCCTGGCCACCCGCCGCGCCTTGCTGGCCGCCGGCGTCGACGGCAAGGACATCATCGGCGTCGGCGTCTCCGGCCAGCAACACGGTCTGGTCCTGCTCGACGATCAGGGCCAGGTCCTTCGCCCGGCCAAGCTCTGGTGCGACACCGAAACCACGGCTGAAAATGATCGCCTGCTGCAACACCTGGGCGGCGAGCAAGGTTCGCTGGAGCGCCTCGGCGTGGTCATTGCCCCCGGCTACACCGTCTCGAAACTGCTGTGGACCAGGGAACAGCACCCCGAGGTCTTCTCGCGCATCGCCCGCATCCTGCTGCCCCACGACTACCTGAACTTCTGGCTCACCGGCCGCAGTTGCAGCGAATACGGCGATGCCTCGGGCACCGGTTATTTCAACGTGCGCAGCCGTCAGTGGGACCTGCAGTTGCTGGGGCACATCGACCCAAGCGGGCGCCTGCAATCAGCATTGCCGGAGCTGATCGATGCGCAGTCCGTCGTCGGCACCGTGCTACCGGAAATCGCCGCGCATCTGGGCATCAACCCGCACGCGCTGGTGTCCAGCGGCGGCGGCGACAACATGATGGGCGCCATCGGCACCGGCAACATTCAGCCCGGGGCGATCACCATGAGCCTCGGCTCGTCCGGCACTGTCTACGCCTACGCCGATTCGCCGAAGGTCAGCGCGGACGCGGCGGTGGCGACCTTCTGCTCATCCTCCGGCGGCTGGCTGCCGCTGATCTGCACCATGAACCTGACCAACGCCACCGGTGCGATTCGCGAATTGCTCGATCTGGATCTCGAAAACTTCAACGATCTGGTGGCCCAGGCGCCAATCGGCTGCGAAGGCGTGAGCCTGTTGCCATTTCTCAACGGCGAACGCGTACCGGCCCTGCCCCAAGCCACCGGCAGCCTGCACGGCCTGACCATGAGCAACCTGACCCGGGCCAACCTGTGCCGGGCGGTGGTCGAAGGCACCACCTTCGGATTGCGCTACGGACTGGACCTGCTGCGTCACAATGGCTTACAAAGCCGCAGCATCTGCCTGATCGGCGGCGGCTCGAAAAGCCCGGTTTGGCGGCAGATCGTCGCCGACATCATGGATACGCCGGTCATCTGCACCGAACAGAGTGAAGCCGCCGCACTTGGCGCGGCGATTCAGGCAGCGTGGTGTACCTCTGGGTCAAATGGGCGGGAAGAAAGCCTGCAGGCTCTGTGCGAGCGTTGCGTCAAACTCGATGTCGCCAGCGAAACCCGGCCGATTGCCGAGAACGTGGCCGCCGCGCAACAGGCCTACGAGCGCTACCGACAGCATGTCGCAACCCTTTGAAGAGTGAATGAATATGTATCTGGTGTGTGGCGAAGCGCTGTTCGATTTTTTCAGTGACAACAACGCCAGCGGTCTGGCTTCGCAAGTGAACTTCAAGGCGATTGCCGGCGGTTCGCCGTTCAACGTTGCCGTGGGTTTGCGGCGCCTGGGCGTGGACGCGGCGCTGTTCGCCGGGTTGTCCACCGACTATCTGGGCCGGCGTCTGCTCAAGGTGTTGCACGACGAAAGCGTGCGCACCGATTACCTGCTGGATTTTGCCGCGCCGACCACCCTGGCGATGGTTGCGCTGGGCGCCAATGGCTCGCCGCAGTACAGCTTCCGTGGCGAAGGCTGCGCGGATCGGCAATTGCAGCCCGAGCACCTGCCGACCCTGGGGCCTGAGGTGCGCGGTCTGCACTTCGGCTCGTTTTCGCTGGTGGTGCAGCCGATTGCCGACACGCTTCTGGCCCTTGTGCAGCGTGAAAGCGGCCAGCGCCTGATCAGCCTCGATCCGAATGTGCGGCTCAATCCGCAACCGGACATCGAACTGTGGCGCTCGCGGATTGCCACGCTGGTCGAGCATGCGGATCTGATCAAGGTCAGCGATGAGGATTTGCATTTGCTCTATCCGGATCAAGCGCCTGCACAGGTGATCGAAGGCTGGTTGCAGCACCGCTGTCAGGTGGTATTCCTGACCCGTGGCGGCGACGGTGCGACGGTGTTCAGCCGGGTGCACGGCTCGTGGTCGGTGCCGGCGCAACCGGTGCAGATCGCCGATACCGTGGGCGCCGGTGATACCTTCCAGGCGGCCTTGATTGCCTGGCTGACCGAGCAGCAGCTGGATTCGGTGGAAGGCGTGCGCCAGCTCAGCCGCCAGCAGATCGACGACATGGCCCGATTCGCAGTCCGCGCCGCCGCGCTGACCTGCGGCAAGACCGGGCCGGATTTGCCTTATCGGCATCAGCTGTAACTTCGCTGACCTCAAGGGCCTCTTCGCGGGCAAGCCCGCTCCCACAGTGGTCGATGGTGGAACACAGATTTGTGAACGCCATCAAACCCTGTGGGAGCGAGCCTGCTCGCGATGGTCGTCAACGATAACGCTGGCAGGCAGGGCCTTGTCCGCCGGACGGTAGTGGCAAATGCGACAGGTGGCACGCCGATGGCTTAACGGATGTTTAACCGTGGCCTTAAATGATGAATGGACCGCACGCCTTCAGTGCTATCGGATGCCATCACTCTGTTGACCAGTGCGGCAAGTTCGACGCCACGTCGAACCTACTTTTGCCTGCATTGGAGATAACCTCATGAACTCACGCGCCCTGCTGCTTTGCGCCGCCCTCGCCTGCACGCCGTTTGCCGCCATGGCCCAGACCGGCGACACCAACACCTCCTCGGCCATGCCCTCTTACCACTACGGCATGCCGCTGCACGTAGGCAAGGTTATCGCCCTGTCCGAGCCCGACACGCTGGACTGCGAGGTGGTCACGGCAACCATGCAATACATCGACATCCAGACCGGCAAAACGGCAGAGCTTGCCTATAGAAAACTTTCCTACGCATGCAGTTATCAAAACTGACGGAAACGTCTGAAATAGCACCTTGCAGTATTCGAGTGAGGGTTCTGACGCTATGCTCTAGCGCCACCCTCACTGCCGCAAGGATCAGCTATGCAGTTTTCGTTCAGGACGTTGTCAACTTTTACCGCCGCACTTTGCCTGTTTCTCGCGCTTGTCTGGGGCTTCGCGCCCGACCGGATACTGGCCACCTGGGATATCGAATACTCCCTCGCTTCCGGCCTCATCTCACGACGCATGGCCGTGCTGTTCATGGTCCTCGCTCTGATGTTCTTTCTGCTGCGTAACGAAGCGCAATCCCCGACGCGGAATGCGCTGAGCAATGCCTTCATGGTTGGCTGCTGGGGGCTGGCGATACTGGGCTTCGGCGAATGGCTCAATGGCCATGCCGGACCAGGCATTCTGGTTGCGGTGGGTGTGGAACTGGCGCTGGGTCTGGCATTTTTCCAGACCCGGCGCGTGTCGGTCGAACTTGAAACCCGAACTGAAACCGCGGATTAAAGCGCTCTGCGCATCGCTGGGCTGTGTACCGGTGCAATGTATTGATGTTGAAGTTCGGTACGCAGTTCAGCAATCAGATTATTGATTTCCCGGCAGCCTGTGAGACGCTGGGCATTGATGCCGGTCCTCATTAACTCCAGCTGGTCGGTTTCTCCGTCGGCGTACACTTTCACGGTCATGGACAAGTCAGGCGACAGCGTGCATTGGCAGCGTTTCGGCAAAAAACTGCTCTCAATGATGTTGCGAAGTTCCAGGGCAGAAAGAAACATGGCGAACCTCTCCTTAATAAAACTGCCAAACAACTATCGGCACTGACTCGTTTGTCATCCCGGCCAGCTCAAGAAAGCTAGAGCATAATTCATGCCTTGAATTTCGCCGTGCAGCTCATCGGTAAATCAAGGGTTTAGCCGATCGCTTCACAAAAACCGCCATGCAAATTGCAAGAAAGGCCCCCTACGGCCCTGCAATTTGCATGCTCGTGCCTTCACGCCACGGCGCTGCTCATGGCGCGCTCGGCCACATAGCGCAGACTGTCGAAGTTGATGTTTGCCCCCGAATCGATCGCCACCAGCATCCGCCCCTTCACTCCCGTCTTCCCCACATACTTCTTGATCCCCGCCACGGCCAGCGCGCCAGAGGGCTCGGTGATCGAGCGTGTATCGTCGTAGATGTCCTTGATCGCGGTACACAACTCGTCGTTGCTGACGGTCAGCACCTCGTCCACACAAAACCTGCATACCTCGAATCCGTATTCCCCGATCTGCGCCACGGCCACGCCATCGGCGAAAGTGCCCACCGCTGGCAAGGCGACCCGCGTATCCGCCTGCAAGGCTGCCTGCAAGCAGGCGGAATGCTCCGACTCCACGCCAATGATGCGCACTTCAGGTCGCAGGTATTTGACATAGGCCGCGATCCCGGCGATCAGCCCTCCGCCGCCCACCGGCACGAAAATCGCGTCGAGCGCGCCCTGATGCTGGCGCAGAATTTCCATGGCCACGGTGCCCTGCCCGTCGATCACATCCGGATCATCGAAGGGCGACACGAAGGTCTTGCCGTTCTGCTGGGCCAGCGCGAGCGCGTGTTCCAGGGCAAATGGAAAGCTGTCACCGTGCAGCAGCGCCTCGGCGCCGCGACTGCGCACGCCGCCCACCTTCAGTTCCGGCGTGGTAGCAGGCATCACGATGGTGGCCTCAATCCCCAACTCCCGCGCCGCCAGCGCCACACCTTGAGCGTGATTGCCCGCCGAAGCGGTGATTACGCCACGGGCCTTTTGTTCTTCGCTCAGATTTACCAGCTTGTTGTAGGCACCGCGGATCTTGAAGGAAAAGGTCGGTTGCAGATCCTCGCGCTTGAGCAGGATCTGATTGCCCAACGCCAGAGACAACGCCGGCGCCGGTTGCAGCGGCGTACGCACGGCCAGTTCGTAGACGGGGGCCGCGAGGATCTTTTTGACGTAGTGTTCAAGCAGGGATTGTTGGGCAGTATTGTTCATGGCCATCTCCTTGTTGGTCAAAAACCCTGGAGACAGAAAGTGAAAACCCGCCTCGAGGGCGGGTTGGGTGCTGCAGTCGTGAGCTAGCCCGCCAAATGAGGAATGGCGGTAATAATGCTTGGCTGGCAGCGCAATACGGTGAAAGTCATGCCCGGAAGTTAGCCGGGCGCCGATTGCAAGTCAACGACCAATTTATCCAGCCCTCACTTCGCCAGGCGTTTGAGCCCCACCACCATCACCCCTGCTCCCGACATCATGGCCAGCAGAAACAGTGGATAGGACACCCACCACGGCGTACCCGCCGTCATCATGCTGAACTCCGACATCCCGCCGATACTCGCCACCAGGTTCAGCGGCAGGAACACCACGTTGATCAGCGTCAGTTTGCGCAGCAGGTTGTTCATGCTGTTGTTCATTAGGTTGCCCCGGGCTTCGATGAGCCCGGAGAACACTGTCGAGTAGATCTCCGCCTGTTTGTAGCACTGGTTGTTTTCGATGATCAGGTCGTCGATCAGGCCGATGGCATGGGCGCCGAAGCGCTCCTTTTCCGCGTGATTGCGCAGCCGGGTCAGCACCGCGCCGTTGCTGTGGATCGCGTTGATGTAATAGATCAGGCTTTCGCTGAGGTTGAACATCTGGATCAGGTGCTGGTTCTGCATCGAGGCGTTGAATTTCTGTTGCAGCTCCCGGGCGACCAGCTTGATGACCTTCAGATGCCCCAGGTAGTGATGGACGTTGTTGAGCAACAGGTCGAGCAAAACATCCAGCGGCGTCGTCAGCGGCTGATGCCTGCCCAGTCCGTTGAGCGGTGCATCGTCGGTGGCGATCACCAGCAAGCGACCCGGGCAGAACAGCAGCCCGCAGGACGACACTTCAAAGGCCAGGCTGTCGGCACCGGAGTAGTTTTCCGGGCGCTTCCAGATCAGGAACAGGTTGTCGGGGTGGAAATCGATGCGCGAGACCTCATCCGGGTCCAGCGCCGAAGCCAGCGCGTGTTCATCGAGTTTGAAGTGACTGTGCAGCAGGTCTCTTTCTCCGGCGTCGGGATTGCTGAACAGCAGCACCTCGGCGTCCAGCCGTTCGACGGCGTGCAAGGCACCATCTGCCAATTGAAAGCTCTTGATCATCGATTACTCACCAGGCCTGGCCGCGACGTTTGAGTTCCAGGCGACGCACGAATTCTTCCAGTACCAACCCATACAGGTCGTCCTGCAGGTAGGCGTCTTCGATGCCGGCATCCAGGTTCGGGTTGTCGTTGACCTCGATCACCACCACCTTGTCGCCGGACTGCTTGAGGTCGACCCCGTAGAGCCCGTCACCGATCAGGTTGGCGGTCTTCACCGCCAGTTCCACCACCGCCCGCGGTGCTTCGTGAACCGCCAGGGTGCGACATTCGCCATTGATGTCCTGGCCCTTGGCCTTGTGGTTGTAGATCTGCCAATGCCCCCGGGACATGAAGTACTGGCAGGCAAAGATCGGTTTGCGGTTGAGCACGCCGATGCGCCAGTCGTACTCGGTGTAGAAAAACTCCTGGGCCAGCAACAGCACCGAATGCTCGAACAGTTCGGCGGTAGCTTCGAGCAGCGCCTGCTGGCTTTCCACCTTGATCACGCCCCGGGAAAAACAGCCATCGGGAATCTTCAGCACCAGCGGAAACCCCAGGCGCTCGCCGACCCGCTCGAAATCCTGCGGTCGCTCCTTGTAGAGGATCTCGGTGGCCGGCATGCCCAGTTGGTGGCTCCTGAGCAGGTCGGTCAGGTAGACCTTGTTGGTGCAGCGCAGAATCGACGCCGGATCGTCCATCACCACCAGCCCTTCGCTCTCGGCTTTCTTGGCGAAACGGTAGGTGTGGTTGTCGACGCTGGTGGTCTCGCGAATCAGCAGGCCGTCGTATTCGGCAATCCGTGCGTAGTCCTTGCGCTCAATCAGTTCGACGTCGATGCCCAGCGTCCTGCCGACCCTGACGAAATTCGCCAGGGCCCTGGCGTTTGACGGCGGCAAGGCTTCCTGGGGATCGTGCAGGATTGCCAGATCGTATCGGGCCAGACGTCGCGACCTGGGTATGCGCCAGATCTTGCGGCTGAAACTGTCCAGTGAAAGGGCAAACTGGTCTTCCTGATCTTCGCGCAACTTGTGCAGGGCACCGGACTTGATGCCTTCGATGTGCCATCCGTTAGTTCGTTTGAATTCAACCAGCAATATCGGACAGGCAAATTCTTCGAATAATTGACGGGCCAAATCTTGCAACGGCTCGATATTGGTCTTGCCGAAATAAAGTGTCAGGGTAAAACCTTCAGTGTCACTGTAAGCGTGGTGGCTGAGGGTTTTTTCGTGGGTTTTATCCAGATCGTCCAGTGCCAACCCGTAAAGGGATTTTCGGGTCAGTTCGCTGATGGTTCGCACCGAGGGAATCACCTTGTGCCCCCGGGCCTCGGCCAGCAACGAGCAGTAATAGCCGTGCCCCAGATACTTGTAGCTGCGGCACAGGTTGATCACCTGAACACGCTTGCCCGGCTCGCTGTCAGCGGTCTGCTCCAGATACTCCTGGGCCGTGACGATGTCCTCGCTGGGAAAATACGATGCCCAGTCTTCCTTGCGTTCGACGATGATCATCAACTGGCTGGAAGCTTTATTCGCGTTATTCAAATAAGTTGAACCAGTGATTGCTGCCGGCAAAGTTTGCCCGGATACTTCGCGCCAATGACCCTGTACCGCTGACATAGAAATTGATCCGTTGGAGAACAAGACCTTTTCTATTAAGCACGAACTTTTTCGAAAGTCTCGTTTCGTTACGCAACTTTTACGGCGGTCATATGAGTACGTTGTTTCGTTTGGCGTTGTTGGAGGATTTGCCTGAGTTACTGCGATTGGAAGAGCAGTGTTTCAGCACGGACCGGCTGAGCCGCCGCAGTTTTCGCTGGATGATCGAAGGTGCGAATGGGCAATTGCTTGTGGCGCGCTGCGGGGAGGAGCTGGCGGGTTACGCGTTGGTGCTGTTTCATCGAAGCCGATCAGTGGCGCGGCTGTATTCGATCGCCATTGGCGAGCGGGCACGGGGGAAAGGGTTGGGCAGAGATTTGCTTGAGCGCGTGGAGGCTTGTGCCCGGGAGCGCAAATGCACTGGTTTGCGGTTGGAGGTGCGGGTCGACAATCCGGCGGCCATCGCGCTATATGAGCGTCATGGCTACCGGAAATTCGGCTCGATCCCTGCTTTTTATCAAGACAACATCGATGCATTGCGCATGAACAAATCCCTGTAGGAGCGAGCATGCTCGCGATGGTCGTTAACGATAACGCTGGGCATCTGATACCCCGCGGTGTTCATGCAACCATCGCGAGCATGCTCGCTCCTACAGGGGATCGCGGTTATTTCAGGCCGATTCTGTAAAGCCCGCCATTGTCTTCATCGGTCAGCACGTACAAGTAACCGTCGGGCCCCTGCCGCACATCGCGAATGCGCTTGTTCAGCTCGCCCAGCAACCGTTCCTCGTGAACCACCCGGTCCCCATCGAACTGAAGGCGAATCAATTCCTGGCTCACTAGCGCGCCGATAAACGCATTGTGCTGCCAGGCCTTGAAACGGTCCCCGTCATAGAACGCCATGCCGCTTACCCCCGGGGATTTTTCCCAGACATGGTGCGGGTTGACGGTACCCACGGCGGTTTTGCCCTTGGCTTCCGGAATCGGCTGGCCTGAATAGTTGATGCCGTTAGTGGCCAGCGGCCAACCGTAATTCTTGCCGCGCTCGATGATGTTGACCTCGTCGCCGCCACGGGGGCCGTGTTCGTTCTCCCAGAGCACCCCGTTCCACGGGTTGAGCGCTGCGCCTTGCGGATTGCGCACGCCGTAAGCCCAGATCTCCGGGCGCACGCCGGGCTGGCCGACGAAGGGGTTGTCGTCCGGGATCTTGCCGTCCGGATAGATACGCACGATCTTGCCTTGCAGCTTGTCCAGATCCTGGGCGGTCGGGCGGTCGTTGTTTTCCCCCAGGGTGATGAACAGATAGCCATTGCGATCGAACACCAGGCGCGAGCCGAAATGGTTGCCTACCGACAATTTCGGCTCCTGGCGGAAAATCACCGTGAAATTCTTCAGGCTCTTCAGATCGTCCGACAGCTGCCCGCGGCCGACGGCCGTGCCCGCCGTCCCACCCTCGCCGCCACCTTCGGCGTAGGACAGGTAAACGGTGCGGTCCTGCCTGAAGTCCGGCGACAGCGCCACATCCAGTAAACCGCCCTGCCCCTTGGCCCAGACCTTGGGCACGCCATCGATAGGCGCGGACAGCTTGCCATCGATGCTCACCAGCCGCAGGTTGCCCGGGCGTTCGGTGACCAGCATGCCCTTGCGATCAGGCAGAAAGGCCAGCGCCCAGGGATGTTCCAGGCCCTGGACTATGGGTGTCACTTCCAGGGTGCCCTGCTCGCTGTTCATTTCCTGGGAGGATGCCGCCAAAACGGGCAGCCCGGTGATCAATGCGCCGGCACAGAAGGTGGCCAGAAGGGTTTTACGCAACATGCACGATTCCTTATGTCATGGGAGTGGCTCAACAGCCCTGATTCTCAATTGCGGGGCGGTGGATTGGGGATGAACTTTGGAGGGCTCGCGGGAGCCGGCTGGCTTTGCGGGTAGCGGTTGCCGATGCCGCCGTTGTCCAGGGTCGGTGGACGCGGCACCGGCACGGTATTGGGCCCGCGAACCGCTGGCGCGCTGGGTTGGGTGCCCTGCATGCTGTTGGGGTTGGCCCGGCGGATCGGACTGTTGTAGGGATTGTTGTTGCCGCTGTTGGGCAGACTCTGGGCAAGCTGCAGCGTTATCGGCGGCGACAGCTCTTGCGCCAGGGTCTGCTGGCCGAGCACGCCGCTCAAGGCCAGCACAATGGCGCCGGTTACGCATCGGTTCATGGGGAGCCTCTCGACGAATGCGTGGATAAGGACTTCGATATCACGCTACGCCTGGGGTTCGGATTTGTTAAACAAAACCTGTAACACGACATTTGCAGCGGGCTGAACCTCACTGAAACTTTTGCCAAAGGCCCAGGGTCACCAGAACATCACTTTCGAGTAAGCGACCATGGCGCGGGCAATCTGGAAAGGCGCGATCAGTTTCGGGCTGGTGCATATCCCTGTCGCGCTGGTCTCGGCGACATCATCACAAGGCGTTGATTTCGACTGGCTGGACAGCCGCAGCATGGAGCCGGTGGGCTACAAGCGGGTCAACAAGGTCACTGGCAAGGAAGTCACCAAGGAGCACATCGTCAAGGGCGTCGCCTACGAAAAAGGCCGCTATGTGGTGCTCAGTGAAGAGGAAATCCGCTCGGCACACCCGATGTCGACCCAGACCATCGATATTTTTTCCTTCGTCGATAGCGAAGAGATCCCGCTGCAGAACATCGACACGCCTTATTACCTGGCGCCGGATAAACGCGGTGGCAAGGTGTATGCGCTGTTGCGAGAAACCCTGATCAAGACCAACAAGGTCGCCCTCGCCCGGGTGGTGCTGCACACCCGTCAATATCTGGCGGCGTTGATGCCGCTGGAATCGGCGCTGGTGCTGGTGAAACTGCGCTGGCCGGCAGAAGTGCGCAGCCTGGATGAACTGGCCCTGGGTCCGGACGTGACCAAGCCGACCCTGGCCAAAGGCGAACTGGACATGGCCAAGCGGCTGGTACAGGACATGAGTTCGAAGTGGTCGCCGGACGATTACCGGGACGAGTTCGAGGACAAGATCATGGCGCTGGTGGACAAGAAGGCCCACGAGGGCAAGATCGAGGATGTGGAAACCGATACCGGCGAGGAAGCGCGCAAGACGGCGGATGTGATCGATTTGACCGAGTTGCTCAAGCGCAGTCTTGGTGGCAAGGCGCCGAAAGCCAAGAAGAAAGCCTCGAAGTGAATGCGACCCCCTGTAGGAGCGAGCATGCTCGCGATGCACGCAAGAACACCGCAGGGCATCAGGCCGCCAGCGTTATCGTTGACGACCATCGCGAGCATGCTCGCTCCTACAGGGGTTGTGGTGTATTCAGATGAGGATGAAGATCGCCAGCAAACCACCAAAAATCGCCCATTTCTCCAGGTAATAGAGCTTGCGATTGCGCTTCTTCAGCTCTTTGCCCCGCAGGCGAATCTTGTAGATTTTGCCGAACAGACGGTTGATTCCGCCTGTCTTGTCTCCCGCCTCGTTCGGCGCACCGGCCGCCGACATCACGTTGCGGCTGAACCAGCCATTGAAGGCCGCCGCCCAGCGATATTTCATCGGCCGCTCGACATCGCAGAACAGGATGATGCGGTTCCTGTCGGTGGTGTTTTCCGCGTAATGAATGAAGGTCTCGTCGAACATCACCGCTTCGCCGTCGCGCCAGTGGTAGTTCTCGCCGTCGACGTTGATGTAGCAACCGGCATCGTTGGGCGTTTCCAGGCCCAGGTGATAGCGGTAAGAGCCGGCATACGGATCACGGTGGCGCACCAGTTTCGAGCCCGGTGGCAATTCTGCGAACATCGCCGCCTTGATCGAGCCGATGCTCTGCACCAGTTCAGTGGTGCGCGGGCAGAGCTTCATCGCAGACGGGTGACTGTCGCCGTACCACTTGAGGTAGAAACGCTTCCAGCCGGTCTTGAAGAACGAATTGAAGCCGACATCGTCATACTGGTTCGAACGCTTGATCTCACCGGCATGCAGCAGGTTCTGGCCTTCGGCGCGAATCTCTTCCCAGTGTTTCTGCAACGGACTCAGGTCAGGGAAATCCGCCGGATCGAGGTAAGGCTTGTTGGGGATTTTCGAGAACAGATAGAGGAAGCAGTTGATCGGCGCCAGAAACGTCGAGTGGTCGCTCAGTTGGCGGCCCAGTTTGTGGCGCACGCGACCGCGCAAGTGCACGTAAGCAATGGAAACAACATAGATAGCGGCAATGATGAGTTTCACGGAAATCGTCACATGTCAGAAGTGAACAAACTGCGCCCCTGCGTGCGGCCAAGGGGCTTGTGCAGCGTCTGCAATCGAGCCTGGTCGGCCTTCCCTGAGCCTTGCCAAATCACCGTATTTGGTAATGGATGGCATTTTAGCCACAGTTTGTAACCAATAGTTAACCTATAACAACCAAAATCTGTACGTCAGTACCGCTTGGCGTCGCGGCGACCTCATTGCCCTATCGTTTAAAGTGCCAGACCAGTACAATCGCCGCCAAACTTTGCGCCCTCCTTGGTTGCTGACGGGAAATGTCCCGGCTTCAGCGCACTTCGACTCGGGCCAAGCGCGGTACTCCGCACCCTGGCTACTCTGAATGCTTCGCAGGAAAAACCTTTGATCTCTACAGCTAACATCACCATGCAGTTCGGCGCCAAGCCGCTGTTCGAAAACGTTTCGGTCAAGTTCAACAACGGCAACCGTTACGGTCTGATCGGCGCCAATGGTTGCGGCAAGTCGACCTTCATGAAAATCCTCGGCGGCGACCTCGAGCCATCCGGCGGCCAGGTCATGCTCGAGCCGAACGTGCGTCTGGGTAAATTGCGCCAGGACCAGTTCGCCTACGAAGAATTTACCGTCATCGACACCGTGATCATGGGTCACGAGGAACTGTGGAAGGTCAAGGCCGAGCGCGACCGCATCTACTCGCTGCCGGAAATGAGCGAAGAAGACGGCATGGCCGTGGCGGAACTGGAAACCGAATTCGCCGAAATGGATGGCTACACCGCCGAATCCCGTGCCGGTGAACTGCTGCTGGGCCTGGGTATTCCGCTGGAACAGCACTTCGGTCCGATGACTGAAGTCGCGCCGGGCTGGAAACTGCGGGTCCTGCTGGCCCAGGCGCTGTTCTCCAATCCTGAAGTGCTGTTGCTCGACGAACCGACTAACCACCTGGACATCAACACCATTCGCTGGCTGGAAACCATTCTCACGGCGCGTAACAGCACCATGATTATCATTTCCCACGACCGTCACTTCCTCAACAGCGTCTGCACTCACATGGCCGACCTGGACTACGGTGAGCTGCGCCTGTTCCCGGGCAACTACGATGAGTACATGACCGCGGCGACCCAGTCCCGCGAGCAACTGCTGTCGGACAACGCCAAGAAGAAAGCCCAGATCGCGGAGCTTCAGACCTTCGTCAGCCGCTTCTCGGCCAACGCCTCGAAAGCCAAGCAGGCCACTTCCCGCGCCAAGCAGATCGACAAGATCCAGCTGGCCGAGGTCAAGCCATCGAGCCGTGTCAGCCCGTTCATCCGTTTCGAACAGACCAAGAAGCTGCACCGTCAGGCCGTGACCCTGGAGAAAATGTCCAAGGGCTTCGAAGGCAAGACCCTGTTCAAGAACTTCAGCTTCACCGTCGAAGCCGGGGAGCGCGTGGCGATCATCGGCCCGAACGGCATCGGCAAGACCACCCTGCTGCGCACCCTGATGGGTGAGCTGACCCCGGATGCCGGCTCGGTGAAGTGGACCGAAAGCGCAGAGCTGGGCTACTACGCCCAGGACCACGCTCACGACTTCGAAGACGACGTCACCCTGTTCGACTGGATGGGCCAGTGGACCCAGGGCGAGCAGATGATTCGCGGCACCTTGGGCCGGATGCTGTTCTCCAACGACGAGATCCTCAAGTCGGTCAAGGTGATTTCCGGTGGTGAGCAAGGCCGCATGCTGTTCGGCAAGCTGATCCTGCAAAAACCGAACGTCCTGGTGATGGACGAACCGACCAACCACCTGGACATGGAATCGATCGAAGCGCTGAACCTGGCGCTGGAGAACTACCCGGGCACGCTGATCTTCGTCAGCCACGACCGCGAGTTCGTATCGTCCCTGGCCACCCGCATCATCGAGCTGAGCCCGAATGGGGTGACTGACTTCAGCGGCACTTACGATGATTACCTGCGTAGCCAGGGTGTAGTGTTCTAAATACACCTCAAGCCAACCTCTGTGGGAGCGAGCCTGCTCGCGATGGACGACAACGATAACGCGCACCTCCTGGGTAAATGCGTAATCAGGACGTTTATCGCGAGCAGGCTCGCTCCCACAGTTGGTCGCAGCAACGCTTTGAATCGCAGGAAATATCGTTAGCCTGCTTTCATTTCTTCCTCCCCCGCGCCATCATGCAGCTCTACCACCGCCGCCCGCGAACGAGTCCTCATGTCTGCGCAGCAACACCCACCGCAAAGCTCCATGGCGATCACCCTGCAGATCGTCTCCATCGTCTTCTACACCTTCATCGCCTTCCTCTGCATCGGCCTGCCGATCGCGGTATTGCCCGGCTATGTGCACGAGCAACTCGGGTTCAGCGCGGTCATCGCCGGGTTCACCATCGGTTCGCAATACCTGGCCACCCTGCTCAGCCGGCCCATGGCCGGGCGCATGTCCGACACCGTGGGCACCAAGCGCGCGATCATCTACGGCTTGTCGGGCATCGTCCTCAGTGGCGTGCTGACGTTGTTGTCGACGCTGTTGCAGAGTCTGCCGTTGCTCAGCCTGCTGATATTGATCGCGGGGCGCGTGCTGTTGGGGATCGCCCAGGGCCTGATCGGCGTTGGCACCATCAGTTGGTGCATGGGCCAGGTGGGGGCCGAGCACACGGCGCGGTCGATTTCCTGGAACGGCATCGCTTCCTATGGCGCAATTGCCATTGGTGCGCCACTTGGAGTGGTGATGGTGGCGCAGCTGGGGTTCGCCAGCCTGGGCGTTGCGCTGTCGCTGCTGGCCGCAATGGCCTTGCTGCTGATTCGCAACAAGCCCTCGGTGCCGGTGGTGCGCGGTGAACGCCTGCCGTTCTGGGCGGTGTTCGGGCGTATTGCGCCGTTTGGTGCCAGCCTGAGCCTGGCCTCAATCGGCTACGGAACCCTGACCACCTTTATCACCCTGTATTACCTCAATCGCGGCTGGACCGGCGCTGCCTACTGCCTGACGGTTTTCGGCGTGTGCTTCATTCTGGCGCGGTTGCTGTTTATCTCCAGCATCAGTCGTTTCGGCGGGTTCAGCTCGGCTATCGCCTGTATGACCATCGAGACTCTGGGTCTGGCACTGCTCTGGCTCGCGCCCTCGACAGGCTACGCCTTGATTGGCGCAGGGCTCACCGGATTTGGTCTGTCGCTGGTGTATCCGGCGCTTGGCGTGGAGGCAATCAAGCAGGTGCCCAACTCCAGCCGTGGCGCGGGTTTGAGTGCCTATGCGGTGTTTTTCGATCTGGCGCTGGCGATTGCCGGGCCGTTGATGGGGGCGGTGGCGCTGAATCTGGGGTATTCGTGGATTTTCTTTATTGCGGCGTTGTTGTCGATCGGGGCGCTTGGGTTGACGTTGCTGCTCAAGCATCGGGCCAGCGTCTGAACCTCATATAGCCCTGTGGGAGCGAGCCTGCTCGCGATAATCGCCAACGAAAACGCGTGCGGACTGACTGAACGCGGGGCCTTGGATATCTATCGCGAGCAGGCTCGCTCCCACAGTTGATTGCGTTTCAAGCAGGCAGCTTATTGATCTGCAGTTTGCATTCCAGCCCGGGTTGATCTGCCCAGAGTACGCGAGAAGAAGCGCCCGGCTTCGGTAATCAGGTTACGGTGAATGTCCTCGCGGTCGACCCCATCGGCATCAGTGCATAGCGCTGGCATGATCACAATCTGCTCATCGTTACACGGTGCCATGAATACGAAATGCCCTGCCCCGGCCAGCAACTTGAAGTCCGGTGCCACCGGCAGCTTGCGCGCCAGCGCCGCGGCGTTTCTGTCCAAGGCCACCAGTTTGTCGCCATCGCCGCTGTACAGCAGCACCGGCACATGCACGTCGGCCAGGGTATGGCGACCGAACTTCAAGCTCAGCGGTGCCATCAGCAACAGCGCATGGACCCGCGGGTCGGCCACCGGCTGCAGGTCGTCACGGTCGACGATCAGTTCACCCTGGGTATTGCAGGCATCGCGGTCGTCCGGACGCTCCTGACAGTAACGACGCAGGCGGTCCAGGTCCGGCGTGGCGCCGGAGAGTATCAACGCCGTCTCGCCCCCGGCCGAGTAACCGATGACCCCAACCTGCTCGGCATTGACGAATGGCGCGAGCATACGGTCGCCCAGAGTCGCGGTGATGGCTTCGGAAATCTGGATCGGCCGGCCGTAAAGATTGCTCAAGGTGCCCAGGCGGCTGTGGTCCTTGGAGTTGTCCCCCGGATGAATCACCGCCACCACGACGAAGCCTTTGCGCGCCAAAGACGTCGCCAAGTCATGCAGGGCCAATGGGGTTCCGGTATTGCCGTGGGACAGCATCAGCATGGGGAAGCGGCCCATGGCCACCTTGGTGTCTTCACCGGCCTCGACGTTGTAGCCCTCGAGCTTGCTGGTGTGCTCTTTTTCGCTGGAAGGATAGAACGCGATGGCGCGCATCGGCTGCAGATCGAGCGGGTCGAGAAAGCTCAGCTCGTGATAGCCGACGCTCCAATGAGGATGGGGCGCAGGGGCGGCGTGCACTGAATTCAGGCTGCTGAACAGGCAAATCAGTAAAGTCGCACAAAGACGCATCATGGGATGCCTCACCTGTTACCGGATCGAAGACGTATCCCCTCGACTGCATAACCCGGGCCACTGTTTCAGCAAATGTGTAATGGCTAGAAACAAAAAACTCTGTATCTGGCACTTGCGTGATCAGAATACAGAGTTTTTTGGTGGTTTGCCTGTGCCGTTTCACGGCTTTACGCAAGCCTTACGCGGCGGCGAACAGTTGCTCGCTGATTTGCGTGTGAGCGGCGCTCATTGCGTTGTTGCGAACTTCATCACCGTAGGCCAGGCCTTCAGCGCGGACGAACTCGATGTCGGTGATACCCAGGAAGCCGAACATCACTTTCAGGTACTCCTCGTGGGCAACACCGCTCGCCTGGCCGGCGTGAATGCCGCCGGAAGTCGAAACGATCACCAGCTTCTTGCCACCGCACAGGCCTTCAGGGCCGGCTTCGGTGTAGCGGAAGGTCTGACCGGCAACGGCGATGCGGTCGATCCAGGCTTTCAATTGAGTCGGGATGGTGAAGTTGTACATCGGTGCTGCAATCACCACGGCATCGGCAGCGATGAACTCAGCCAGGGTTTGGGCGCTCAGCTCGGCTTCGTGCTGTTGTGCGGCGTTGCGCAGTTCAGCGGTGGTGCCGGCAGCGACCAGAGTGGTCGAGGAGAAGTGGCTGATGGCATCGGCGGCCAGGTCGCGGTAAGTCACCACGGCGCTTGGTTCGGCGGCTTGCCAGGCTTTGACCACTTCACCGCTCAACTGACGGGAAGCCGAGTTGTCGCCAAGAATGCTCGAATCGATATGCAGCAGTTTCATGTGGGATCTCCAGGTGAGGATCGCCGCTGGCGATCTGATGGAAACAATCCTACAGAGCAAACCAATAACTGATTAGACTGCGACAATGCGATAGTTTGTCCCATTGATAGAACGATCTGGTGTTGACGATGCAGGATCTTAACGATCTCTACTATTTTGCGAAGGTGGTCGAAGCCGGCGGCTTCGCGGCGGCTGGGCGTTTGCTGGGGATTCCTAAATCGCGGTTATCGCGGCGCATTGCCGAACTGGAAGAGCGCCTGGGCGCGCGCTTGCTGCAACGCACCACCCGCCAGCTCAAGCTGACCGCCGTGGGCGAGCGCTACTTGCGCCACTGTCAGGCGATGCTGCTGGAAGCGGAAATGGCCGACGAAGCCGTGGCCAGCATGTCCAGCGAGCCCCGTGGCCGCCTGCGGGTCTCCTCCCCCGTCGGCCTGGCTCATGAAATGCTGCCCGGCGTGATCAGCCGGTTCCTGGAGAAATTCCCGCAAGTGCAACTGGAAGTGATGCTGGTCAACCGCCGCGTCGATCTGGTCACCGAAGGCGTCGACGTCGCCCTGCGCGTACGCGAGCCCGGCGATGAAGACCCCTTGCTGGTCACCCGCCGCCTGCGCCAGGCGCAGATGCTCATGGTGGCCAGCCCGTCGTTTCTTCACGGACAAGTCATCAACCATCCGGACGACTTGAAAAATCTCCCGGTTCTGGGCGCCCTGGAACCGGATCGGCTGGTGCACATTCGCCTGGTGGACCAGCAGCGTAAACACTACGACCTGGCCCTTGAGGCCCGATTGGGCATCGACGATTTCATCGTGCGTAAAACCTGCGCCCTTGCCGGCCAGGGGTTCACCACGCTGCCGATGATGTACTGCGAACAGGAACTGGCCGATGGCTCGCTGGTTCAATTGCTGCCCGAATGGTCCCTCCCCGGTGGCTGGCTACAAGCGGTTTACCCGCACCGACGCGGCGTGATGCCCGCCGTACGGGCCTGGCTCGACCACCTGATCGAAACCTTCAATGCCTGCGGGGACCGCCTGATATGAAACCCGAACGCATGAGCGAAGAAGACGTCGCCCAATTCTGCCTCGCCCTGCCGGGAGCACGGGAAGACTACAAATGGGGCGGCGTGCGGGTGTTCTCGATTGCCGGAAACAAAATGTTCGCCTTGCAGAACCTGCGGGGTGAATCGTTGGCCTTCAAGGTCGACAAGGACCTGTTCCTGGGGCATTGCGACCGGCCGGGCATCCATCCAGCGCCGTATCTGGCACGGGCCCAGTGGATTATCATGCAAACGCCCTATCCGCTGGGTGCCGAGGAATTGCGCGGGTTATTGCAGCGCTCGCATCAATTGGTAGTCAGCAGATTGCCCAAGCGGACGCAGGTCGGATTGCTGCTTTAGGCCTGCAGCCTGTCGCTTATCCGAGTCCATGCCAAACACGCCCATCACGCGTCAGCAACTCCTCGGCAGTCTCAGGCCCATCCTCTCCCACCGCATACCCCTGCACCGTGTCATCCTGCTGCCAGGCATCAAGAAACGGCTGCACCGCACGCCAGCCGTTTTCAATATTGTCGGCCCGTTGGAACAACGTCTGATCCCCCGTGAGACAGTCGTAGATCAGCGTCTCGTACCCAGTGGATGGCTGCATTTCAAAGAAGTCTTTGTAGGCAAAGCCCAGCTCGATGTTGTCCATCTTCAAGGTCTGCCCCGGCCGCTTGGCCAGCAGATCGAACCACATGCCTTCATTGGGCTGGATCTGAATCCGCAGATAGGTAGGCGCCAATTCATCGACTTCGGTATCACGAAACTGCGCATAAGGCGCCGGTTTGAAACAGATCACGATCTCGGTATCACGCACACTCATGCGCTTGCCGGTACGCAGATAGAACGGCACGCCGACCCAGCGCCAGTTGTCGATCATGACCTTGAGGGCCACGTAGGTTTCGGTGTTGCTGTCAGGTGACACCCGCTCCTCCTGACGATAACCCGGCAGGGATTTGCCATCGATTTCGCCGGCGGTGTACTGACCACGCACGGAGTTGGCCCTGGCCTCTTCCACCGACCAGGGACGGATCGCGCCAACCACCTTGGCCTTCTCGCCACGCACCGCATCGGCGCCAAACGCCGCCGGTGGCTCCATGGCCACCATCGCCAGCAGCTGGAACAGGTGATTGGGCACCATGTCCCGCAAGGCGCCGGTGACTTCATAAAAACTGCCACGGGTTTCCACACCGACGGTTTCCGCCGCGGTGATCTGCACGTGGTCGATGTAATGGTTGTTCCAGAACGCCTCGAACAGGCTGTTGGAGAAGCGGCTGACCAGAATGTTCTGCACCGTCTCCTTGCCCAGATAGTGGTCGATGCGATAGATCTGCTTCTCGGTCATGACCTTGAGCAGGCAGGCGTTCAGGGCTTCCGCCGTCGGCAGATCAGAGCCGAACGGCTTTTCGATCACCACCCTTCTGAAAGCCTCGGGCGTTTCCTCGAGCAGCCCGGATGCGCCGAGACGGCGCACCACTTCACTGAAAAAGCGTGGCGCGGTGGCCAGGTAGAACACCGCGTTTCCCGTGCCGCTGTCGGCGATTTTCGCCGCCAGCGCCTGATAAGTGCTGTCGTCCAGGAAGTCGCCCTGGACGTAGCTGATGTTCCTGGCGAGCTGGCCCCACAACTCCGGATCGAGTGACTGGTCACCCTTACCGACCTTGCTGGCCACCTCGTTGCGAATGAAGTCCTCGAGTTTTTTCGCGAAGCCTTCATCGCTGATGGCGTTGTGGTCAACGCCGACGATCCGCAGTCCATCCCCGAGCAACCCGTCGCGCTTGAGGTTGTACAGCGCCGGCATCAGCAGACGCTTGACCAGATCACCATGGGCGCCGAACAGAAACAGCGTGGTCGGTGGCGCGGGGTCAGCCTTGGATTTCCTGCGGATCGCATGGGTCATTTTTTCGGAGTCTCCACATGGCCGCCGAAGCCGAAGCGCTGGGCCGAAAGAATCTTGTCGCCAAAGGTGCCCTGACCGCGGGAGCGATAACGGGCAAAGAGCGAGTTGGACAGCACCGGTACCGGCACCGCCTGCTCCATCGCCGCTTCGATGGTCCATTGACCTTCACCACTGTCCGCCACGGAACCGGAGAAACCGTCGAGTTTCGGGTCGCTGGCCAGGGCATCGGCGGTCAGGTCCAGCAGCCACGAGGAGACCACGCTGCCACGGCGCCAGACTTCGGCGATATCGCCAACGTTCAGGTCGAAACGCTGGTCTTCCGGCAGATTGGTGCTGGATTTGGTCTTGAGGATGTCGAAGCCCTCGGCGAAGGCCTGCATCATCCCGTACTCGATGCCGTTGTGGATCATCTTGACGAAGTGCCCGGCGCCGGCGGGACCTGCGTGGATGTAGCCGCGCTCGGCACGGTCGTCATCGGACTTGCGGTCCTTGGTGCGGGGGATCTCGCCCATGCCCGGCGCCAGGGTTGCGAACAACGGGTCGAGACGGCGAACGGTGGCGTCATCACCGCCGATCATCATGCAGTAGCCGCGCTCCAGGCCCCAGACGCCGCCGGAGGTGCCGACGTCGATGTAATGCAGGCCTTTTTCCGACAGGGTCTTGGCCCGGCGGATGTCGTCCTTATAGAAGGTGTTGCCGCCGTCGATGATGGTATCGCCGGCTTCGAGCAAGGTGCTCAGGGTGTCGATGGTGTCCTGGGTCGGTGCGCCTGCCGGCAGCATGACCCATACCGCTCGTGGTTTGGCCAGGCCGGCGACCAAAGCTGGCAGGTCGGCGACGCCGGTGGCGCCTTCCTTGCTCAAGGCGTCGACAAAATCGGTATTGCGGTCGTACACAACGGTGGTATGGCCGTTGAGCATCAGGCGCCGCGCGATATTGCCGCCCATGCGGCCCAGTCCAATAATCCCGAGTTGCATGTGCTGATGCTCCCTACTACAAATAAAAGTGTGTCATTGGTTATAGCCCAACGCGGCTCTTGAGGTTAGTCCAGAGCGTTGGCGCGAAGTTTCCGGGCATTGTGCCCGATTCAGACAGATAACGTCGGCAATCGTGCCGAAGACACAGCGACAGTGAAAAATAAAAAAGTTCCCTTCACGGGCAAAAGAAACCAGAATTGGCGCCGATAGTAGATCAGGCACCGATATCGGGCCGGACCTACAGTTGAAACACGCCATTTGCGAGGTGAGCAATGGGCACAGTACATACCGCACTGCCAGCACAAACCCTTTATGTCACTATCCGTCGCGAAGAATTGCGCCAGTTGAAAGACGAGCGCGACCAGTTGAAGCAGGAACTCGCGCAGCTGCGCCTGATGATCCAGGGCCAACAGCCCTTACCCGTGACCCAACGTGCTCCCCACGCCTGATCGTCCCCTCTGATCGAATCCTCCTGAATCGGAAGCAGCATTGCCCTGCTTCCGACACGCTTGCCCCCCACCACTCCAGATTCCTGACAAAGTTTTCACATTCAGTTGTTGATACTGCATGGCTTCGTGTCCGCCCGGTATCCGTGCGGCCCCCGTTCGCCGGCGCCTTGCGTGCTCCGGCGGTGGAAGTGAGTCTTGGCTGGAGTGTTAAATGGCATTGTTTAAACGCAGCGACACGTCTGCGAAAGGATTCGACTGGAAAGGCCTGCTCTGGCTGTTCCTGTTTTTCTGGTACTTCTCCGGTATCACGCAACTGCTGATTCAACTGACGGGCACTTCCGGTTTCGCCGGTTTCCGTCAGGCCTTCGTGATGAGCGCCATCTGGCTCGCGCCGATGTTGCTGTTCCCCAAGCAGACCCGCCTGATGGCCGCCGTCATCGGTGTGGTGCTCTGGGCCTGTTCCATGGCCAGCCTGGGTTACTTCTTCATCTATCAGCAGGAGTTTTCCCAGAGCGTCATCTTCATCATGTTCGAGTCGAACGTGTCTGAAGCCGGCGAGTACATGACTCAGTACTTTGCCTGGTGGATGGTGCCTGCGTTCCTGGCCCACACCCTGTTTGCCTGGTTCCTCTGGACCCGCCTGCGCCCGGTGTACCTGCCTCGCGGCCAGGCCCTGGTGGCAGCCTTTGCCATCGTGCTGGCGGTGGTCGGTTATCCGCTGATCAAGCAAACCCTGCGCACCGACAGTTTCGCCGCCGGCTTCGAGAAGTTCGAAACCCGCATCGAGCCCGCCGTGCCGTGGCAGATGGCCGTGGCTTATCACCGCTATCTGGACACCCTGGCCGGCATGCAGGACATGCTCGACAGCGCCAGCAAGATCCCGCCACTGCACAACCTCAAGGACGCCATGGCCAACCAGCCGGCGACCCTGGTGCTGGTGATCGGCGAATCCACCAACCGTCAGCGCATGAGCCTCTACGGTTATCCGCGGCAAACCACTCCGGAACTGGACAAGCTCAAGGATCAGCTGACGGTCTTCAACAACGTCATCACCCCGCGCCCCTATACCATCGAGGCGCTGCAACAGGTGCTGACTTTCGCCGACGAAGAAAATCCCGAGCTGTACCTGACCACGCCTTCGCTGGTCAGCATGATGAAACAGGCCGGTTACAAGACCTTCTGGATCACCAACCAGCAGACCATGACCAAGCGCAACACCATGCTCACGACCTTCTCCCAGCAGGCCGACGAGCAGGTGTACCTGAACAACAACCGCAACCAGAACGCCGCCCAGTACGATGGCGACGTGATCGAGCCGTTCAACAAGGCCCTTGCCGACGCTGCTCCGCGCAAGCTGATCGTGGTGCACCTGCTCGGCACTCACATGAGCTACCAGTACCGCTATCCGTCGAGTTTCGACAAGTTCCAGGATCGCCAGGGCGTTCCGGCCGGTGTGCGTGACGATCAGTTGCCGACCTACAACAGCTACGACAACGCGGTGCTGTACAACGACTTCGTGGTGTCGAGCCTGATCAAGGATTACGCCAAGTCCGATCCGAACGGCTTCCTGCTGTACCTGTCCGACCACGGTGAAGACGTATTCGACTCGGTCGGCCACAGCACCCTGGGTCGCAACGAAAGCAAACCCACCGCGCCGATGTACACCATTCCGTTCATGGCCTGGGCCTCGCCGAAATGGCGCGAAACCCATGACTGGAGCTTTGCCGGTGACGTTGAGCGGCCATACAGCAGCTCACACCTGATCCACACCTGGGCGGATCTGGCGGGGTTGAGTTTCGATGAACTGGATCACAGCAAGAGCGTGGTCAGCGACAGCTTCAAGGCGCGCCCGTTGATGATCGGCAACCCGTACGAGCGTCAGCAGCGGCCGTTGATCGACTTCAGCCTGATCAAGCCAAAACCCCACCCGGAAAAGACGGAAGTCGTTCAGAACTAACCCCATACCCTGTAGGAGCGAGCATGCTCGCGATGGTCGTCAACGATGACGCTGGAGTCCTGATACCCAGCGGTGTCATGGAGTCCATCGCGAGCATGCTCGCTCCTACAGATTGTTCTGAAAATGACAATAATTCTCGTTAGAACCTAAATCTCTCCCCCCTCCTTCGTCTTTGAACAAACGGAAACTTTTCAACGACGACAAGGAGTCGGCTGCGATGTTCGCGCCTATCACCCGTTCCATGAGCTTAACCCTTGGCCTCTGCGCAACCGCCATGAGCCCCGATCTGCTGGCTGAAACCGAGCCTGAGCAAGCACCTCCGACGCCCACACTCATGCTGGGTGCAACCAACGTCACCGCGCAGAATCTGGGCAGCACCACGGAAAACACCGAGTCCTACACCACAGGTTCCATGAGCACGGCCACCCGCCTGAACCTTTCGATCAAGGAAACACCGCAATCGGTGTCGGTCATCACACGCCAGCAAATGGACGACTTCAAGCTCGATACATTGTCCGAAGCCATGAGCCAGACCACAGGCGTAGTGGTTCAGCACAACGACTCTGACCGGGTCAGCTATTCGTCACGCGGCTATACGATCAGCAATTTCCAGATCGACGGGATGTTGAATACCTTCAGCTATATGAAGTCCGATTCCGACACCATCATCTACGATCGCATCGAAGTGGTGCGCGGCGCGACGGGGTTGACCACCGGCGCCGGAGATCCATCGGCCACCATCAACATGGTGCGCAAGCGTCCAACCTCACAATGGGAAGCCAAAACCGGTGTCAGCGCCGGCAGCTATGACGACTATTACAGTTACCTCGATGTCGGTGGGCCCCTCGCTTTCGACGGGCGCCTGCGAGGACGCGGCGTGGTGGCTTATCGCGACAGTGATTCCTATCGGGACAAATACCAGCAGCAACGGGAAGTGGGCTACGGCGTGCTCGAAGCCGACATCACCGACGACACAGTGCTTGCCGTGGGTTACGACTATCAGAACAAACACGTGCAGGGCACGTCCTGGGGCACCCTGCCGTACTGGAATTCCGACGGCAGCAAAGCCAACCTCGGACGCTCGACCAACATGGCGACGTCATGGAGTTCCTGGCCGCTGAAAGACAAAACCGCGTTCGCCAACCTCGATCACCAACTGGGCGGCGGATGGCAACTCAAGGCGGCGTACACCCATCGCGAAAGTGACACCGACGGCAAGATCTATTACGCCGGTGGCGGTTTCCCGAATGCCGATCGCAGCGGCATGATCGCCAACGTCAGTCATATGATCGGCACGCAGAAAATGAAGGCTTACGACTTCAATGTGTCCGGCCCCTATTCCCTGCTGGGTCGCGAGCATGAGTTGATGGTGGGCTACGGTGAAGCGCAGCGGCGAGAGGATTCGCCGTACACGGTGGACGGTCCGAGGGCGGCGGATTATGAAAACGTCGCGGACTGGAAATACATGGGCGACATCGGCAAGTTCCCCGACACTGTCACCAGCCTCACCGGCGCGAAAGACAGCACTCGCCAGAAGGCCGGATACCTGGCCACCCGCCTGACCCTGACTGACGATCTGCATGCCGTACTCGGCAGTCGCTACGGCAGCTGGAAGGCTTCCAGCACCAGCAACAGCTATGACGACAATCTGCAATTGAGCGCTGTCGATCACAGCAGCCAGCAACACAACGACATGTGGACGCCCTACGCCGGCCTGCTCTACGACCTCACCCCGCAGTACACCGTCTACGTCAGCTACACCGATATCTTCAAGCCACAGACTCAACGCGACAGCAGTCGCAAGTACCTGGAACCGGTGGTCGGCAGCAATTACGAATTGGGGCTAAAAGGCAGTCTGCTGGAAGAGCGCCTGAACCTGGCCACCGCGCTGTTCTGGAGCCGGCAGGACAACGTCGCGGAGCTGGACGACTCGGTGCCGCCGGATCCGGTTACCGGCGAAGAGTTCTTCAAGTCCAGCGGCAAGGGCAACAAGGTGCAAGGCTTCGAAGCCGAGTTGTCAGGCGAAGTGATGACAGACTGGAACATGACGGCCGGCTACACCTACACCCATTCGGTCGATGGCGAGGACAAGCGTATCAACACGGTCCAACCATTGAACCTGCTGCGGTTTTCCACGGCCTACAAGCTGCCGGGGCAATGGCATGCACTGACCGTGGGTGCCGCGGTGAACTGGCAGAGCGAAATCTATCGCGGCGCCAACCGTCCGATCGGTCGTCGCACCGATGGCAACATCATCACCGAGCGCACGAACATCCGCCAGGACGCCTACACCGTGGTCAACCTGATGTCGCGCTACGCGTTCGACCAGCACCTCTCGGCGTCGCTGAACATCAATAACCTGTTCGACAAGAAGTACTACGACAATGTCGGTTTCTACAACGGTGTGTATTGGGGCGATCCACGGACCGTGACCCTGAGTCTGGACTGGAGACTCTAAGCTCGATCAGTGTGAGTGCAGGTCATTCCCATTTGACGGAATCGGCGGATAATGAGCCGTCGATGTTGATTCATTGGTTCATGGACGAATGGCATCCAACACTGTCAAGTGGGAGGCACACCATGAAACGCACCACGCTGATCCTCGCCGTTCTCTCTCTGTTCGGTTCGGCAAGCGCCTTTGCCGAAGGCGGCGCCGAGCGCATGCGCTACTACTACGAAACCCTGCACTACAACCAGCAACTGGCCCTGGGCAACGTTTCCCAGAGCCAGGCGAAGGAGTTGCGGGTTCCGGACGATCAGACCGCGCAGATGACCGAGTCCTACAGACCGAAGTGATTGCTACACCTCTGACTGTTTGCTCTTCAGTCAGGGAGAACAGTTGGGCGTCCTGATGGACGCCCCTTTTTTTGCCAGGATCAGAGCGGTTTGATCCAGAACATCATGCGCCCGTGAGCCGGATCGAATTCGCCGGGGGCGAAACCGAACTTGCTGTAGGACGCCTGCGCCACTGCGTTGCCTTCCAGCACTTCCAGGGTGATCTTGCAGCAACCTCGCTGCCTCGCGATTTCCTCGACCTTTTGCAGCATCCGCTGACTCAAGCCCAACCCGCGAAACTCAGGCACCACAGCCACATCGTGCACATTGACCAATGGCCGACAGGCAAAGGTGGAGAAGCCTTCAAAACAGTTGACCAGCCCCGCCGGCTCGCCGCCGACAAAGGCCAGTACGCTGAAGGCATGGGGGCGCTTGGCCAGTTCGGCCGGCAAGTGTTCCAGTACATCGGCAGGCAATGCGTGTCCACCGCCCATGGGGTCAGTGGCATAGCTATTGAGCACCAGGGCAAGCGCCTCGGCATGTACCGGGTTGGTGTAACTGGCTTGCAACACAAGTATTTCAGCGGAATCCATTTCCATCCTCGTTTAAAAAGTAGTCCCGGAATGTAGGACGATATCCTGAGCGAGGGAAAAGCGAAACCGCGTGTATCTGTCGGCATTCGTGCCGCATAAACCGGCCTCTTCGCGGGCAAGCCCGCTCCCACATTTGATATGGGTGAACCATGAATTCGAGACTTGCCCCAATCCCTGTGGGAGCGTGGCTTGCCCGCGAAGGCGTCCGTTCAGCCAGCATCAATGTTGAATGTACCGGCCTCTTCGCGAGCAAGCCCGCTCCCACAGGTTTGGGGTGGTCACAAATATCTGCGGGCGATCCCGAATCACTATAGGAGCTGTCGAGTGCAACGAGGCTGCGATCTTTCAATGCCCCCAGATCAACTCCTCAGTCCAACCCAACTCCGCAAAATCCTCAGCCCGCAACCCGGACTCACCCTGACAGAAAAACTCATCCAGCTGCGGCGGTTTCACCGACGTGCCGCTGAGCATTGCATGCACCTGCCCCCGATGATGGATCTGATGCTCGAACAGGTGTGAGAGCAGACGCAGGCGGCTGTCGTACTGCGGTGTCTCCCGGGCGATGGTCACCACCTTGACCAGATCGGTATCGCGCATCTGCTCGCAATAGGCGATCAGTCGTCGGTCGACCTGGGCCTGTTCGTTCCTGAGCGCCAGGGCTTCGATGAACGGCTCGTCATCCTTGAAAAACACAAAACAATCGGTATGCGGCTCATCGCCGCGCAATTCGCGCTCCAGCGCATCCACGTAGAACCAGTCGCAGGTCAGGATGTGGTTGAGGGTCGCGCGTATCGAGGGAAAGAAACTTACGCGAGGTGCCGCGAGCTCCTCGGCATTCAGCTGAATCCAGGCCTTGGCCAGTCGATGGTTGGCCCAGGCATTCTGATACGCCATGGTCAGCAAATGGTGGGAGAGCGGTTGACTCATGCTGATGCCTCCTGAACGGCTGAACCTCACGCCTGCGCGAAACGCTCCAGTTGCATCTCCTGCAAGCGACTGAGGGTGCGGCGAAACGGAAACTCCAGATAGCCCTCGGTATAGAGCGAATCCATCGGCACGCTGGCCTCGAGATACAGCGGCACTTTGCGGTCGTAGCACTCGTCCACCAGGGCGATGAAGCGCCGCACACCGTCGTCATGCACCGACAGTTGCGGCAATTCGCGATCCCCGGCCTCGATGCGTTCTGCGCCATCTTCGGTGCCTCGGGCGATGCGCCCTTCGCGCTTTTGTGCACTCAGGTTGGGCACGTCACTCAGCAGAATCGCCCCGTAGGTATCGCACAACGACATGAAATCCATTGCGGCAAACGGCTGCTCACACAGATCGGCGTATCGACACCAGAGCACGGATTGACTGGCCTGCACCACTTCCAGCGAGCGATAGCCGACCTGCACCGGCTCGCGGGAAACCGTTTGCCCTACCGTCAGCAGCCTGAACACGTCTTCCAAAGCGCTCGCCTGCCCCGGCTCGGCCACCCAGTAGCGCTGCAGGCCCTGCCCCGGATGCAGGCGATGATCCTCGCCGCCATCCACCGCAACCACCTGCATGTGCTGCTTGATCGCAGCGATAGCCGGCAGGAAGCGATCACGATTGAAACCGTCGGCGTACAACTGATCCGGAGGCAGGTTGGAGGTGCAGACCATGACCACGCCTTCCTCGAACATCACCTGGAACAGCCGGCCGAGAATGATTGCGTCGCCGATGTCGTTGACGAACAGTTCGTCGAAGCACAGCACACGCACTTCCGCGCTCAACTCACGGGCCAGGGCCTTGAGCGGATCGGCGGTGCCGGTGAGCTGGAACGAGCGCTGATGCACCCAGCCCATGAAATGGTGAAAGTGCTGGCGTCGGGCCGGGACGCGCAGGGTTTGATAGAACTGGTCCATCAACCAGGTCTTGCCACGCCCCACCGGCCCCCAGAGATATACGCCGGTGATCGGCTTTCGGCCTTCATGCAGCGCTTCATGGCATTTTTGCAGTGCCCAGACAGCATGTTCCTGGGCTTCGTCCTGGACGAAGCCCTTCTGTTCGATGGCGTGCTGCCAGGCACTCAGGGGGGAGTCGACATTCATGGGCGGCAGTATAGCCCTGAAGAATCCGCCGAATGACACCCGAGGGCCTTGACCTTATAAATGATTAGCATCATATTTTTACATGTCAATAAACATCTATAAGCCATTCCCTCAGGAGTCATCCCATGCACTACAAAGTTTTCGGCCGCAAAACCGGCCTGCGGGTTTCCGAACTGGCTCTTGGCGCCGGCAATTTCGGCACCGGTTGGGGCCATGGCGCCGAGCGTGACGAAGCCAAGCGCATCTTCGATGGCTACCTGGAAGCCGGCGGCAACTTCATCGACACCGCCAACGGATATCAGGGCGGACAGTCCGAAGCCATGCTCAGCGAATTCATCGCCGCCGAACGGGATCGCCTGGTCATCGCAACCAAATACACCTTGGGCACAACGCCGGCCGCAGGCATTGCCCACACCGGCAACAACCGCAAGAACATGGTGCGCGCCGTCGAAGAAAGCCTGAAGCGCCTGAACACCGATCACATCGATCTGTTCTATGCGCACATGAGCGATGGCGTGACGCCGATGGAGGAAATCCTGCGTGGTTTCGACGATCTGGTCCGGGCCGGCAAGATCCACTACGCGGGGCTGTCGAACTTCCCGGCGTGGCGTATTGCCCGTGCCGATCTGCTGGCTGAAGTGCGCGGCTTTGCACCGATTGCGGCGATCCAGGTCGAGTACAGCCTGGCCGAACGTACGGCCGAGCGTGAGCAATTGCCGATGGCCGAAGCCCTGGGCCTGGCCGCGACCCTGTGGTCGCCGCTGGGTGGCGGCTTCCTCACCGGCAAGTACCGCAACGCCGAGGGCGACAACCGTGCCAGCAAACTGGGGATGCTGGTCCATGCCGAAAAAAGCGCTCGGGAGACTGCCCTGCTCGACACCCTGCTTTTGATTGCCGCAGAACAGGCCGCCAGCCCGACCCACGTGGCCATCGCCTGGCTGCGCGAACAGGCCAAGCGCTCGCCGACCGCGCTGATCCCGATTCTTGGCTCGCGCACGCGTGAACAGCTGGATGCGACGTTGGGGGCGTTGGATGTACAACTGAGTGTCGATCAACTGGCGCGCCTGGACAGCGTCAGCCAGGTGGCCAAGGGCGTGCCCCATGAAACCCTCGCCGGGTCGGCGGTGCGGTTCAGTGGTGGTGTCACCCTGGATCTGCCGGTCATCCCCGTAGCCTGAAAATGCTTCGCGGGCAAGCCTCGCTCCTACAGGGTCAGT
>NZ_JBSVXG010000052.1:0-33184 GCF_054070595.1 Pseudomonas sp. SDO55104_S430
GGGCATCACGCTGAACCTGTAGGAGCGAGGCTTGCCCGCGAAGGCGTCCTCTCAGACAACATATCCCCCCTCGCTCTACGCCTGACGGTATATCCCCGCTATACTCATCGGCTTTTCCGAAATATTTGCCTATTAGGGTCCCGCCGCGCATGGATAAGACCTACCAGCCGCACGCCATTGAAACTTCCTGGTACAACACCTGGGAGTCCGAGAACTATTTCGCCCCGCAAGGCGCGGGCGAGTCCTACACCATCATGATCCCGCCGCCGAACGTCACCGGCAGCCTGCACATGGGTCATGGCTTCAACAACGCGATCATGGACGCCCTGATCCGTTTCCGCCGCATGCAGGGTCGCAACACCCTGTGGCAGCCGGGCACCGACCACGCCGGTATCGCCACGCAAATGCTGGTGGAGCGTCAACTCGAAGCCCAGGGCCAGAATCGCCACGATCTGGGCCGCGACAAATTCCTCGAGAAAGTCTGGGAGTGGAAGGATCAGTCCGGCGGCAACATCAGCCGTCAGATCCGTCGCCTCGGTTCGTCCGTGGACTGGAGCCGCGAGCGCTTCACCATGGACGACGGCCTTTCCGAAGCCGTTAAAGAAGCCTTCGTACGCCTGCACGAAGACGGCCTGATCTACCGCGGCAAGCGCCTGGTCAACTGGGACACCAAGCTGCACACGGCGATTTCCGACCTTGAAGTGGAAAACCACGACGAAAAAGGTTTCCTGTGGAACCTCAAATACCCGCTGGCCGACGGCGCCAAGACCGCTGAAGGCAACGACTTCCTGATCGTCGCGACCACCCGTCCGGAAACCATGCTCGGCGACTCCGCCGTCGCGGTGAACCCGAACGACGAGCGCTATAAAGCCCTGATCGGCAAATTCGTCGAGCTGCCGCTGGTCGGCCGCCGCATCCCGATCATCGCCGACGATTACTGCGACCCTGAATTCGGCACCGGCTGCGTGAAAATCACCCCGGCCCACGATTTCAACGACTACGAAGTCGGCAAGCGCCACAACCTGCCGCTGCTGAATATCTTCGACAAGAACGCCAACGTTCTGCCGGCTGCTCAGGCATTCAACCTGGACGGCACGCTGAACGAGAGCATCGACGGCAAGATCCCGGCCGAATACGCCGGTCTCGAACGTTTCGAAGCGCGCAAGCAGATCGTTGCCGCCTTCGACGCCGCGGGCCTGTTGGTCAGCGTCGACGATCACAACCTGAAAGTGCCGAAGGGCGACCGTTCCGGCACCGTCATCGAGCCTTGGCTGACCGACCAGTGGTACGTGTCCACCAAGCCTTTGGCCGAGCCTGCGATTGCTGCCGTTGAAGACGGCCGCATCCAGTTCGTGCCCAAGCAATACGAAAACATGTACTTCTCGTGGATGCGTGACATCCAGGACTGGTGCATCAGCCGTCAGCTGTGGTGGGGCCACCGGATTCCGGCCTGGTACGACGAGTCGGGCAAGGTCTACGTCGGTCGCGACGAAGCCGAAGTGCGCGCCAAGCACAACCTCGGTGCCGACATCGCGCTGCAGCAGGACAACGACGTTCTCGACACCTGGTTCAGTTCCGGTCTGTGGACTTTCTCCACCCTGGGCTGGCCGGAGAAAACCGAGTTCCTGAAGAAATTCCACTCCACCGACGTACTGGTCACCGGCTTCGACATCATTTTCTTCTGGGTCGCCCGGATGATCATGCTGACCATGCACCTGATCAAGAACGAGGACGGCACCCCGCAGGTTCCGTTCAAGACCGTTTACGTGCACGGTCTGGTGCGTGATGGTCAGGGCCAGAAGATGTCCAAGTCCAAGGGCAACGTCCTGGACCCGCTGGACATCATCGACGGCATCGAGTTGGAAACCCTGGTGCAGAAGCGCACCTCGGGCCTGATGCAGCCGAAACTGGCGAAGAAGATCGAGAAAGCCACCCGCGACGAATTCGCCGAAGGTATCGCCAGCTACGGCACCGACGCCCTGCGCTTCACCTTCTGCTCGCTGGCGTCCACCGGTCGCGACATCAAGTTCGACATGGGCCGCGTCGAAGGCTATCGCAACTTCTGCAACAAGATCTGGAACGCCGCACGCTACGTGCTGGACAAGGGCGAAGACTGCGGCCAGAACGGCGAGGCCTACGAGCTGTCGCTGGCCGACCGCTGGATCATTTCGCAGCTGCAACGCACCGAAGCCGAAGTGACCCGCCAGCTGGACCAGTTCCGTTTCGACCTGGCCGCACAAGCCCTGTACGAGTTCATCTGGAACCAGTACTGCGACTGGTACCTGGAACTGTCCAAGCCTGTGCTGTGGGACGAGAACGCACCGGTCGAGCGCCAGCGCGGCACCCGTCGCACCCTGGTTCGCGTGCTGGAAGTGGCCCTGCGCCTGGCGCATCCGTTCATGCCGTTCATCACCGAAGAAATCTGGCAGCGCATCGCGCCGCTGGCCGGTATCGAAGGCAAGACGATCATGCTGCAACCTTGGCCGGTGGCCAATGAAGAGCGCATCGATCAGGCTGCCGAAGACGACATCGAATGGCTCAAGGGCCTGATGCTCGGCACCCGTAATATCCGTGGCGAAATGAACATCGGCCCGGGCAAACCGCTGCCGCTGTTCCTGAAGAACGTCAGCGCCGAGGATCAGCGTCGCCTCACCGAAAACGAAGCGCTGCTGAAGAAACTGGCTCGCCTGGAATCGATCACCGTGCTGACCGCAGGCCAGGAAGCACCACTGTCGGCGACCGCGCTGGTCGGCGAGATGGAAGTGCTGGTGCCGATGGCCGGGCTGATCGACAAGGGCGCCGAGCTTGCGCGTCTGGACAAGGAAATCCAGCGCCTGCAAGGCGAAGTGCAGCGCGTGGGCGGCAAGCTGTCCAACGCCGGTTTCGTCGACAAGGCCCCGGCTGAAGTCATCGAGAAAGAACGCGCCAAACTGGCCGAAGCCGAACAGGCTCTGGGCAAGTTGGCCGAGCAGCATGCGCGGATTGCCAGCCTGTAAGGGCAAATCGCAATGAAAAAGGGAGGCCCGCAAAGGCCTCCCTTTTTTGTGCCTGCCATTTTTCTCATCACCGACATAGAACCCTGTGGGAGCGGGCTTGCCCGCGAAAAGGGAGTGTCAGTGACTGATCAGGCGGATGACACACCGCATTCGCGGGCAAGCCCGCTCCCACAGGGTTATGTGTCGGTTTTGCAATTGGGTTCACACCCGCAGGATGTGGGACAATGCCCGCCACTTTCAGCCATGCCCGAATCAACACGCCCATGACCACCCCTCGTACACCCAAACCCGCGCGCAAAAAGCCTGACACCAAGGTACCGGCCAAAGCCGTGGAGCCTCGGGAGAAGGCCAGCCTGCATCCGCGCAACCGTCACCAGGGTCGTTACGACTTCCCGGCGCTGATCAAGAGCACGCCGGAGCTGGGCAAGTTCGTGATCATCAATCCGTACGGCAAGGAAAGCATCGACTTCGCCAGCCCCGAAGCGGTGCGGGTGTTCAATCGGGCGCTGCTCAAGGCGTTCTACGGCATCGCCCACTGGGACATTCCCGCCGATTACCTATGCCCGCCGGTGCCGGGGCGTGCCGATTACGTGCACTTTCTCGCCGACCTGCTGGCCAGCGGCAATGACGAGGTGATCCCCCGTGGCGCTGCGGTGAAGGTGCTGGACGTCGGTACCGGCGCCAATTGCGTGTACCCGCTGATCGGCCATAGCGACTACCGCTGGCACTTCCTCGGCTCCGACATCGATGCCACCGCCATCTCCGCAGCCAAGACCATCATTGCCGCCAACCGCCTGAACAAGGCGATCCAGATTCGCCAGCAGGCCAACCGCAAGCAGATCCTGCTGGGCCTGTTGGAGAGTGATGAGCGCTTCGACCTGACGATGTGCAACCCGCCCTTCCATTCCTCTCTTGAGGAAGCCACCCGTGGCAGCAGCCGTAAATGGCGGGCGCTGGGCAAGGCCGATCCGAAGCGCAAGCTGCCGGTGCTGAATTTCGGCGGTCAGGCGGCGGAGCTGTGGTGCGAGGGGGGCGAGGTGCGCTTCGTCACGCAACTGATCGGCGAGAGCGCGCAGGTGGGTCAGCAGGTGTTGTGGTTCAGCACCCTGGTGTCCAAGGCCTCGAACCTGCCGGCGATGCAGACTGCGTTGAAGAAGGCCGGTGCGCTGGAGAGCCGTGTGGTTGAGATGTCGCAGGGGCAGAAGCAGAGCCGGTTCGTGGCGTGGACGTTTCAGACGCCGGAGCAGCAGCAGGCGTGGCGCCAGCGCTGGAAATCCTGAACACCGTCCACTGTAGGAGCGAGCATGCTCGCGATGAACGTCCAGACAACGCTGGCAACCTGATGCCCCGCGTCATCGTTGACGACCATCGCGAGCATGCTCGCTCCTACAGTTGGTGCGCTGAAATTCAATAAATCGCAGACACAAAAAAACCGTGCCCGGATAGCTCCGTCGCACGGTTTTTTTATCGCTGCGTCTTACTTGTTCACAGCGTCGGTCAGGCCTTTGGCCACAACCAGCTTGATCACTTTCTTGGCAGGGATTTCGATGGCTGCGCCAGTCGAAGGGTTACGGCCGGTACGGGCAGGACGCTCAGTCACTTTCAGTTTGCCGATGCCTGGCAGGGTGATTTCGCCGCCGTTTTCCAGCTGATCGGCAACGATTTGGCCCAGTTGGTCCAGAGCGTTACGCGCGGTGGTTTTTGGCGCGTCGATGGCTTCAGCGATGTCGGCGATCAGTTGGTCTTTAGTAAGAGCCATTTAGTGTTCCTTCCCTATCAAATTTCATATGGATTGCAGAGTGCAGTGTCAGCCATCGAGCCCGATCTTCTGGATCTGGCACCCTCGGCGATAACCGCGACGAGTCGGGTTATAGATACCGAAATCAGGGTTTGGTTCGACCTGACATTTGCTGACTGCACGCTTAACGCAGTGACTACGCGTAAGACCGGGCAAAACTAGCACAGAGACGGGGAAATATCCGCCTCCGGCTGCCCTTTTGGTCAGCTTTATTGCTCTAAATCGGGAAAAAACAGCATATGCACCGTCGGTCGCCGTGCAATTGCCCTTCGAGCCGCGCCAAAAGCAGCGGTTGCGGTACACTGGGCGCTTTTTCGGGGAGCGGCGCTGCTCTCTGCAACCGCCGCTCAACAAGCCGCTCCAACCAGCCGAGAAGCCCATGCCGATCCGTCATTGCATCGTCCACCTGATCGACAAAAAACCCGATGGCACGCCTGCGGTTCTCCATGCCCGCGACTCGGAACTGGCCGAGTCCGCCGCCATCGAGAACATGCTGGCCGACCTCAATGAAAGCTATAACGCCAAACAGGGCAAAGCCTGGGGTCTGTTTCATCCGGAGTCTGGCGCCTTTCCGTTCAGCGGCTGGCTGAAGGAATACCTCGACGGCGGCCAGGACTTCACCGCGTTCAGTCGCGTGGCGGTTGAGCATCTGCAAAAACTGATGGAAGAATCCAACCTTTCGGTCGGCGGCCACGTGCTGTTCGCCCACTATCAGCAAGGCATGACCGACTACCTGGCCATCGCCCTCTTGCACCACAGCGAAGGCGTGGCGGTGACCGACGAGCTGGACGTGACCCCGTCCCGCCACCTGGACCTGGGCCAGTTGCACCTGGCGGCGCGGATCAACGTTTCCGAGTGGCAGAACAACAAGCAATCCAAGCAGTACATTTCGTTCATCAAGGGCAAGAACGGCAAGAAGGTCTCGGAGTACTTCCGCGACTTCATCGGCTGCCAGGAAGGCGTCGACGGCCCGGGCGAAACCCGCACCCTGCTCAAGGCGTTCAGTGACTTCGTCGAAAGCGAAGACCTGCCGGAAGATTCCGCTCGCGAGAAAACCAAGACATTGGTGGACTACGCCAGCAGCCAGGCCAAGCTCGGCGAGCCGATGGGCCTGGAAGAGCTGTCGGAGCTGATCGACGAAGAGCGCCCGAAAGCCTTCTACGATCACATCCGCAACAAGGACTACGGCCTGTCGCCGGAGATCCCGGCCGACAAGCGCACCCTGAACCAGTTCCGCCGCTTCACCGGCCGCGCCGAAGGCCTGTCCATCAGCTTCGAAGCGCACCTGCTGGGCTCGAAGATCGAGTACGACGAAGAAGCCGGCACCCTGATCATCAAAGGCCTGCCGACCTCGCTGACCGACCAGCTCAAGCGTCGTAACTGATGCTGGGCAGTGTGCTGAAGAAGGTTGCACTGGTCCTGCTGGTGGTTGTGGTCTATCAGAACTGGGGCAAGATCGAGCGGGTGTTCAACCCTTCGCAGATGGTGTCGGAGCAGACTCGCGCCAATGCCCGGGTCGTGCTGTACGCCACCGAATGGTGTGGCTACTGCAAACAGACCCGGCGCTTTCTCGATCAGAAAGGCATTCCGTACAGGGAATTCGATATCGAGAAAGACGCCGAGGCGCGCAAGGCCTACGAAGCGCTGGGCGGTGGCGGGATTCCGTTCGTAGACGTGAACGGCACGCTGATTCGCAAGTATGACCCGGAGGCGATCCTCGCCGCCCTGAAATAAACCCACCCCCCTGTAGGAGCGAGCATGCTCGCGATGGTCGTCAACGATAACGCTGGGTACCTGATACCCCGCGGTGTTCCGTCTACCATCGCGAGCATGCTCGCTCCTACAGGGAGCAGGTAGCGTCAGTGCCCTTCGAGGCGGAAGCCGAATCGCGGCACATGCACATGCACCACCCCGCCCCGCTCATCCTCACGCCGCACGATCAACTCCTCACTTCCTGCAAACACCAACTCCCCCGCCACCGGATCGCAGCCGTAGTCCGTCGCCGCAACGATCACCTGCTGCCCCACCTCAAACCCGTTCGGCTCCTCGAACTGCTCATCCGGCAACGCCGCCGGCGTAGCGTTACGCGCAACCTCCAATGCCTCCTCCGACGTCATCTCACTCGACGCCCCATGCCCAAACCCCAACACCCGCGCCAGCCACGCGGCAACCGCCGGGTAGTTATCCACAAGCGGCGCCGTCACAGGCGTGGCCTTGAGGAACCACATTGGATGGGCCAAGGCGAAGTCGGCGATCGACGGCTCACCGAACAGGTAATCGCCCTCCTCGCGCTGCAGCTGTTGCTCGAGCCGCGCCATGATCGTCGGCCATTGATGCTTCGCCTGCTCGGCACTCAACCGCGTGGAGCTGCCGCCGCTGAACAAACCGGCGCGATCGGCGAGGAACGCTTTGATCGCCTCCTGCGGCAGCTTGCCGAAACGCACGGCGATCGACTCCGGTTGAAACACCAGACTCACCGCATGCTGAAACATCACCGAATCGGCCCACGCGGCGAAAGCGGCGACGACCATTTCCTGGCCTTCAGGGAAAAACGCCGGCAGGGCCTTTTCCTGCTCCAGACGGCGGGCGATCAACGCGGTGTCGCAATAAATATCCGCGCCGATCTGCAGCACCGGCGTCTTGCGATAACCACCAGTCAATGCAGTGAGGTCAGGTTTCGGCATCACCGGCGAGATGTTTACCGAGCGCCAGGACAGGCCCTTGAAGCCCAGCAGCAAGCGCGCCTTTTCGGCGAATGGGGAGGTCGGGTAATGATGCAGGATCAACTCGGACATGCTCGGCTCCGCCGCACAAATATGAACTTGCAGCTTAGCGCGCAATGAACCGGCGGCCTACGGATCTGCCTGATAGGAACTTATCAGTCAGAGTGATGCTTGCGCGGCGAAGCTCGCCACCAGACATTCCTTGGCGCTTTTTCTGAGCTTCTTGATCAGCCGTTCCTGACGCAGCGCTTCGCTTTTGTCGCGGCAGACTTCGGTGTAGACCAGCGCCATGGCCGGGCTGGAAAGAAAGAACCGCGCGCCCTTGCCACTCTGGTGCTTGGCAAAGCGGCGCGCCGGATCGTCACTGATGCCGCAGTACAGCGAGCCGTTTTCCGCGCGCACCAGGTACACATACCAGGGCTTGCTGACCGGCAACGGTTCAACGGTAATGACGGGGGATGGGCTTGAGGTGCTCACGTAACGATCAAGGCTTGGAGGAAACAAGCCGCGATCTTATCAGCGACCGGCCTGAAATGCCTTCAGCCCCTTCAACGCCTGGCCGCGAACGGCGTTTCTCACCACCGGTGTCCAGCCCAGCAGCAAACCCTTGAAGCCCAGCGCCTGGCGCGACCAGGTCCACAAATCGAAGCTGTCGTGGTGCTCGCAGATCTTGCCGTCGCGAAACACGAAGCGCGCCTGAATGTCGTTGACCACGGTGTTGCCGGTCTGGCTGAACAGATAGGTCGCGACCCAATGCGCGCCACCGGCACGCTCGTCGCTGCGCACGTTATCGAAGGTAAGGGAGAAGTCCTTGGCGCGAGTAGTGAGCATCCGCCACATGTCGCCGGCATCACGCCCGCGCAATTCGCCGAACGCCGGATCGCTGAACACCACGTCATCGGTGTAGCAAGCCGCCATGGCCTCGGCATCCAGCCGCTGGAAAGCCTGGTAGAAGCGGGTGATCAGGGCGTTGTGGGCATCACTCATGGGCAGGCTCCGTGAAATCTTCATTAGGCCAGCACGATAGTCTGCGGGTGGGAGAATGACTATGGCCATTCACTATTTAAATAGTGGCACCGTCGCTTTCCGTGCCACTCGCCAAGCCATGCCCGGCGGGATTACAGGTAGACGATGTCCAGGGTGGCGCTGCCGTCCAGTGCGGTCTCGGCGGTGAGGACCCTCGGCTTGTTGATGGTTGTTGTCACCACGACATCAGTCGTGAATTTCTGCATGGCAATTGGCGCGTAGTCATGACCCGGTGCGTTGATCGTCCTCATCCAGCCGGGCTGCCAGATATGACCGGGGGATATCACGAACCAGCTGCGACCATCGAACGACTCCACGATGGGATGCACCACACCGTCAGCCAGCGCATTGGCCATCGACAATTGATAGATCCCGAGCTTGTGATTATTTTCACCCAGGCCCAAGCCAAAGGAAGAACGGCTGTTATCCGATTGGGTTCCCTCACGGTTGTCGGTGACTTTGACTGCGAAAAAAGTCGATGCATCGCAATTGACGCTCAATTGAACGGCCACCGGTTGCAGCGGTTTGCTGGTGACATCCTTGATTGAAATTTTCCCGTAATCAACCACACCACCATTGGACAACTGCGGCACACAGGCCGATGGCGTGATTTTTCCAGTCACCGACAAGTCTGTACTGGACGCAGCATTAACGTTCGTGGAACCGAGAATAAGCAGGGCAGTAGCGATACAACTTGAACGCTTGTTCATTGATTTATATTCCATGAGTTACTTGGCTAATTGCGGTCGCTACAGGGGTATTCAAATATTAAATTCGAACCCTGTTTCCGACCGCCCCCTATGGGCGCCGCAATTTAAGCTCGCGGAAAAGCATGAAGAAATACAACTAATACGAAACTCGCCCTGCTTCAGATTTATCGAACAAACAGCGAAACCTAGTGCAGCATCCCGCTCTCACGGGCGTAGGCGAACAGGTCCACATCCGTGGAAATACCCAGGCGCTGCATGGCCATGATTTTCTGTTTGCTGATGGTCGAGACGCTGCGTTTGAAGTGTTCGGCAATCTGGCTGACGGTCATGCCGCTGGCGAGCATTCTCACCACTTCGTGCTCCTTGGCCGACAGCGAGGGGGTGCCCGACTGGGCTTCGGCGTCGGCCTGGGCCAGCACCGTCTGCAACGAATCGCTGATGAAGCGCCGGCCCTCGCGGACGCACTTGATCGCCATTGGCAGCTCCTTGGCCGAGCCGTCCTTGGCGATGATCGCCATCACGCCCTCGGCAAACGCGGCCTTGAGCGTGGTGATGTTGGCCAGCACCGTGACCAGGATGATCGACATCGCCGGGTGATGCCTTCGCACCATGCTGAGCATTTTCAAGCCATCGGCCTGGACGTTGCCCGGCATGCAGAAGTCGGTGATCAGAAGATCACAGGGGGTGGTCGACAGCAGGTTCAGCAGGCTGTCCGGCCCGTCGGCTTCCCCTACGATTACACAGGTGCCGCTCAGGTCGGTGAGCATTCGCAGACCGATTCGAACGACAGGATGGTCGTCAGCAATGATTACGCGCATTGTCGGATTAATCCTGTTGGGTGACTGAATGGTCGAAAAATAGCGCCATCTTCGTGCCATCACAACGGCAAAAATCCTGCAAAAAAACACTGCGCCCAATGTATTCGGGGGTGAAGTTCTTTGTCCTATAAAACAATAAGAAGCGCCCTACACCCCAAGTGTTAAATGGACCACATAAAGGGACTACAGATATTACTTTCAAGCAATACAAACTGTAGTTGCTTACACAGCTTCCTACATCACGCCACCCGTTTTCGTATTAGTTGCATTCCTCATAGCGAATCTGATCGATAGATTTCGCCCCACCCACTCAGGGCAAGTACCAGCGCCGGACGATGCGCAGCCCGGGAAACTTTCAGACAACAAGTGGGCGCTTTTCGTATTTGTTGCATTTCGCCCCATGACCTCGATCGATAGATTGCGCCCTGCCCAAAAACGGGCACTCCCGACCATCCTTCTCAAGGAGAAGTGAACAATGGACAGACGTTCTCTTGCTCTATCAGGCGCCCTGCTGCTGGCCTTTACCCCCGTGGTATTGGCCGCCAGCAGCGCCGACCTGAGCGTCACCGGCAGCATCACGCCAAGCGCCTGCGCACCGACCCTGTCGGGCGGCGGCATCATCGATCACGGCAAGCTGACCTCGAAAAATCTCGCGCAGACCCTGCCGACCAGGCTGCCGCCAGGCGAAATGCAACTGCAGGTGGTCTGCGAAGGCCCGACGCTGTTCACCCTGACGACCCTGGACAACCGCTCCGGCACCTCGGCGGTCAACCCCAACTACCACGGACTGGGCACCGTCAACGAAGACCAGAACCTGGGCAGCGTGGGCCTCGGCGTGTTCGAGCCGCGGGCGGACAACAACCCGGTGATCACCATCATGTCCCGGGACAACGGCGCCAACTGGGCGCCTTCGTCCTATCTGGGGCACTCGGGCTTGACGGCGTTCGCCAACGCGGCCGATCCGCGCACGCCCATCCCTCTGCAGACCCTGAGCGCCAGCCTGCGCGCCAACACCATCATCGCGCCGGCCAAGGACCTGACCCTGCTGGACGAGTTGGCCATCGACGGGCACGTGACGCTGCAGATCACCTACTGACAGGCCGGGCCTTTCAACTGATTTCAATAAAGGAGCTACACCGTGAAAACGACTTTCAACACCCTCTTCGGCGCCATGCTGCTGGCCGGCAGCGCCAGCGCTTTTGCCGCTTCCAGTGTCGATCTGACCGTGACCGGGATGATCACCCCGAGTGCCTGTGAGCCGACTCTGTCCCGAGGCGGAGTGGTGGATTACGGCAAGATTTCGGCGAAGGATTTGAATGCTGACACGCCGACCATGCTTGAAAAGCAAACCGTGCAACTGATCCTCACCTGCGACGCCGCGACCTTGGCGGCCATTGAAGCCAAAGACAACCGGGAAGGTTCGGCCATCATCGATGACCCTGATGAATTTGGTCTGGGGCTAATCAATGGCAACCAAAAACTGGGCAGCATGAACTTAAGGCTTTTCACTCCCGTAGCCGACGGCGCAACGGTCAGAACCGTCGGTTCTCAAGACAACGGTGCTACTTGGTACGAAGAGGTTTACCTGACGCGCGACAACATCGTCTCGGTAGCCGAAGCTAGCAGCATGGTCCCTCTTCCTTTCCAGACATGGGCTTCTGACGTTCGCATCTCGCCGCGTATCGCTCCCACTAACTCACTGACCCTCACCAACGAAGCAGCCATCGACGGCTCGGTAACTTTGACAGTGCGTTACCTGTAACCCACCGATAAACCGAGAGCGGCCGTTCCCTCCCCTGCGGTCGCTCTCACCCACACGTGCTGACAAGGACTTCAGACCTTTATGAAACACGCAACTTCACACCTCTTCGTCCTGCTGTGCCTGCTGAGTTTCAAACAACAGGCCATGGCCGCCACCGAGGTCGAACTGAATGTGGTGGGCCAGATCACCCCCAATGCCTGCGACGTGCTGCTGTCGGACAACGGCATCGTCGACCACGGCAAGGTGCCGGCTCGCACCCTCAATCAATACGAACTCAGCCCCTTGCCCGGCCGGCAGCTGGACCTGAGCGTGAGTTGCAACGAAGCCCTGCTGTTCGTGCTGGTCGGTCGTGACAACCGCGCCGACTCGTCTCTCGGGCCGGGGTTTTATTACGGTCTGGGCTGGAACGTGAACGCACCGGACGAACGCCTGGGTGCGGTGAGCCTGGCCTTTCGCGGTGCAGTGGCCGACGGTCAGCCTGCACTGGTACTGGCCTCGAGCAACCTGGGCCTGACCTGGTTTCCGGAAAACAACATCTACCCGAACAACTACATGGGCTTCGCCAAGCCCGGCACGCTGGTACCGGAACCCCATCGCCTGTTGACGGCCACCCTGAGCATCAACACCTCGATCAACGCCGCGAGTTTCCTGACCCTCAATCAGGAGGTGCCGCTGGACGGCGCCATCGTCCTCGACCTGAGATACCTCTAGCCATGTCGACTCTCTCCAACCCCTCTTTCATACAGGGCCTGATCATGAAATTTTCCAACGGCGCTCGCTGCCTGAGCCTGTACCTGGGCACCCTGGCCTTTCTGCTCTGCGGCCATGCGCTGGCCGACGGCATGGTGCCGGACACTTCGGTGGTGATCGTCAACGAAGACGACGGTGAAGCCTCGGTGTCGGTGACCAACACCGACGCGACCCTGGCCCTGCTCCACGTCACCCTCGAAGACATCCCCGAGGACAAGGAATCGCTGCTGTTCGTCACGCCACCACTGGCCCGGGTCGAACCGTCCAAGAGCCAACTGGTGCGTTTCATCATGCAGTCCTCCACGCCGCTGACCACCCAACGCCTGAAGCGGGTGATTTTCGAAGGCATGCCTCAGGACCGTCCGCCGGCGCAGGCCGGACACGCGCGGGTCGGTGTGACGGTGCGCCAGAACCTGCCGGTGATCCTGCATCCCAAGGGCCTGGCGCCCAATCGCACCCCGTGGACGGGACTGGCCTGGAGCCTGAAAAACGATCAGCTCAGCGTGCACAACCCATCGCCTTATGTGGTGCGCCTTGCTCAGGAACTGACGCTGCTGCCCGGCAACGGCCCGGCCCTGTTGCCACGTACTTACGTGTTGCCGGGGGAAACCCTGAGCGTCGCGGTCAACGGCGCCACCGGCACCAGCGTGCGCATGCAGCCGGCCACGGTGTACGGCTTTGCGGTGCCGCATTACGAGGCGCCGATCGAGTCCTGACACCCACTACCACCGCGCGACGAAGGAACGCCAAGCGCCGAGCTTCCAGGCCACGGTTTTTCAGCCGTAGCCACGGCGTGGCTGACCCGCAACCCAAGGTCAGCACGCCGGCATAACCCCAAGTGAATCCCATGAACACAGTATCGATTTACCGTGATGGCGAAGCCATGCCCGCTGTTCGGCCAACCGCTCACCCGCGGTTGCGACGCACTCTGGTGCTGGCCCTGCTGCTGACCAACGCGCTGGTGGTGCTCGACGCCCACGGTGATGAGTTGTTGCTGGCGCAATTCGACGTCAGCACCCTGCGCCAGCGCGGCATCGACCCGGCCCTGGCGACCATGATGATGAAGGCGCCGCGCTTCAACGCCGGTCGGCATTCGGTGACGCTGACCGTCAATGGCCAGCGCCACGGCCGCGTCGACGTGGCCTTCGACCGTTCCGGAGCGCTGTGCTTCGACCGCACCCTGCTCGACAAGGCCAACCTGATCGTGCCGGAACGGACGCTGGACGATGGCCGCTGCTACGACTTTCTCGACAGCTCGCCGCAAACCAGCATCGAGCAGGACCCGGCGAACCTGGCCCTGGCGCTGATCGTGCCCACCGACGCCATTCGCCCGGTGGTGCGTGATGTGTCCGGCTATCAGACCGGTGGATTCGCCGCGCTGCTCAATTACGACGTGACTGGTCAGCACAGCCGTTTCGCCGGGGATTCGAGCCGCTATTCCTCGGCCAACACCGAGCTTGGCTTCAATGCCGGTGACTGGATCGTACGCAGCCGCCAGGTGCAGACCTGGCAGGACGACGTGTCCCGCACCACCCATATCGCCGCCTATGCCCAACGGACTTTCGCCAGCCATGAAGCGGTGCTGCAGGCCGGGCAGATCAACCTCTACAACCCGGTGCTGGCCGGCGCGCAGATCACCGGCGTGCAGGTGCTCAACGAACAGGCGCTGCAAGTCGAAGGGGAAAGTGCGGTCATCGAAGGCATCGCCAACAGCCAGGCCCAGGTCGAGGTGCGGCAGAACGGTTCGCTGATCTATTCCACGGTGGTGCCCGCCGGGCCCTTCGCCCTGACCAACGTGCGGCGTCTGAACAACCGTTCCGACGTCGAAGTCACGGTCAAGGAAGAGGACGGCAGCCAGCGCAGCTTCACGGTACCCGCCGCCATGCTCGGCATCGGTCTGCCGGCAGCGGGTTTCTCGCTGGCAGCCGGTACGGTGCGCAGTGTCGGCAATGACGAAAGTGGCGATCCATGGGTGATCAGCGGCGGCTGGAGCGGCGCGCTGCATCCGCAGGTACTGCTCAGCGCCGGTCTCACCGGTGCCGAGGACTACCGCGCGGCGGGTGCAGGCCTTGGGTTGTTGCCTTCGCCGGAAACCCAGATTCAAGCCACGCTGACCGGCGCCGACGCCAGCGGCCGGCAGTCGAGCCAGGGGCTTCAGGCCGACCTCAACGTCTCGCACCGTTTCAGCGAACGCTGGGCCTTCAATGCCGGCAGTTCCTACCGGACCCTGGGCTATCGGGAACTGGAAGACGCGGTGTTCGACACCAGCAGCGACGACCGCCAATCCCGCTACCGCGACCAGCAAAGCGCCGCGTTGTCCTGGTCGCACCCATGGGCGGGCGCCTTCAGTGGCGGCTTCAGCCAGTCGAGTTCGTTCGACGGCCAGAGCACCAGCCGCGCCCTCGCCTCCTGGGGCACCACCATTGGCGGCGTGTCGGTCTCGGCCACCGCCGAATGGCAAGTCAGCGGCGCCGACCGCAACGACGACAGCGTCTACCTCAATCTCAGCATTCCCCTGGGCGAGAACCGCCGGGCGCGGACCTGGGTGCGTAGCTCCGCCGGCGATCACCGCAGCGGCGTGGGCTTGAGCGAGCAGATCAACGATCAACTGGCCTATCGGGTCGGCGTCGAACACGACACCCGCGACAGGCAAGTGCAGTCCTCGGCCGGCGTATCGCTGCTGCCGCGCTACACCCAGCTCGATCTGAACTACACCCGCAGCGACTCCGAACGCTCCAGCTATCAGGCCAGCGCCCGTGGCGGCGCGGTGCTGCACGGCGGTGGCCTGACGCTGTCGCCGTACCCGATCAGCGACACCTTCGCCCTGCTGTCGGTGGGCGAGATGGGTGCGATCAAGGTCTCGACGCCGAGCGGTCCGGTGTGGACCGACTGGCAGGGCCAGGCGGTGATCCCGCAACTGGCGGCCTACGGCAAGAGCCCGGTGGAAGTCGACACCAAGAGCCTGCCGCGCAACGCCGACATCAACAACGGCCTGGCAGTGCTGTCCGCCGGACGCGGCGCGGTCGACAAGGTCGAGTTCGGCGTCACCCTGACCCGCCGCGCCTTGCTGCAGGTCACCACGGTCAACGGTGCACCGCTGCCTCGCGGCGCCACCGTCAGCAGCGAAGACGGCGAGTTCGTCACCCTGGTTCAGGAAGGCGGCCAGGTGTTCCTGCCCAACGTGCTCGACAGCCGCGCGCTGTTTATCCAGGCGCCGGGCGTCGAGCGTTGTGAACTGCGCTTCGAGCTGCCGGAAGACGCCGACGTCGACGCCTATTACGAAACCGCCCCCGCCAAGTGCCGCGCGCTATGAGGATGACCATGAACCTGTCCCGCTTATTACTGGCCACCCTCGCGCCTCTGGCGCTGAGCGGCTTCACGCCTCAGGCCTGGGCCTCGGCTGAAGACTGCCAGTTCAATCTCAGCCAGCCGCTGCTGGATTACGGCCTGATGAACCGGGCGATCCGCGCTGATTCGGCCGCCGAGCGCAATCTGGGCGAGCGTCGCCAGAGCCTGAACCTGAGCTGCGCCGCGCCCACCGACATGAGCCTGTTCTACCGGGCGATGGCGGCGACGGCCCAGCGCTTTCACTTCGCCGACCGTGGCAGTTATCAGATTCGCGTTCGCGATGCGGTGCTCGACGGTCAGTCCGTGGAGCTCGGGCTGATTGCCGGAGCGGGCCAGCCGCCTTCGGAAACTTCTTCAAATTTGATCTGGCGCCCGGAGCACGGCGTGGTCCCGGTACGGTCCGGCGCGCCGACTAAGGGCCGCACGTTCTCGGCGCAGCTTGAGGTGACGGCCTGGGTCCAGGAACAAGGCATGCAGATACGCGATGCCGTGACCTGGGAAGCCAACGGCGTGTTCGATGCCATCGGTGCCGACCGCAGCCGCGAGACGACCTTGCGTGCGCGCTTCGCCCCGGCGGCGTGCGAGCCGGCGCTGTCCAACGGCGGCGTGGTCGACTTCGGCAACCTGACCATCAACGACCTCAACCCCGACAAGCCCACCCGCCTGCCGCCGCGCTCGCTGATGCTGCGCGTCGGCTGCGATGCGCCCACCGCCTTCGCCCTGATCATGCACGACAACCGCGCAGGCTCGGCGACCGTCGACAGCGAGATCTACTACGGCCTCGGCACCGACGGGCGTAACAACAAAATCGGCCTGTACTCGGTGATCGTCGACCCGGCCGACGCCAGCGCCGACAGCTTCGCGCGCCTCTATCGAACCGACTCCACCACGGCCGGCGTGGCCTGGAGCACGTCCAGCGCCAACCCGATTTCCATCGCCAGAAACAGCTACGTGAGTTTCACCGCCAGCGCCGGCAGCAATGCTGGCCCCGAGATGATCCAGAACCTCAGCACCACGGTCACCGTCGACGCCGTGATCGCGCCCAGCAACAGCCTCGATTTGAGCAACGCCATCGACCTCGATGGCGCGGGGACGATCGAGATTATTTATCTGTAACACCAACCAAAACCCTGCCGAACCCGGGGCGAATGCCACGAGCCAGGTGGGAATACAACCAAGGAAGTGAGTCGTAAAAATGAAGAAGTACCTTGCAGCTTTGTCCGCCACTGCACTCGTCAGCATCGCGCCGCATGCGATGGCCGCGTCGAGCGCTGATCTCGCCGTCACCGGCTCTATCACGCCGACCGCTTGCACGCCGAGCCTGTCCGGTAACGGCAATGTCGACTACGGCAAGATTTCGTCGAAGGACTTGAGCCTGGACAACAACACTGAGCTGGAACAGCGCACTGTGTTCCTCACCGTCAATTGCGATGCCGCCACCCGTTTCGCGCTGCAGGGCATCGACAACCGTCTGGGCTCCAGCAATACGGTCTCGGCCTTCGGTCTTGGGAAAATCAACGGTACCCAGAATCTGGGGCGTTACATGTTGGGCATGGCCAGCGCTGTCGCAGACGGCGTGGCGGTACAGCCGATCAAATCCAAGGACGGGCAAACCGACTGGCACGGCCACATCTTCTGGATGCCCGGCGATTACGCATCGGTAGCCAGCACGGCTGACCTCACCCAGCCGATTCTGGTCAAGGACATGGACATGGAGCTGCTCATCGGCACGTTGATCTACCCGGCCAGAGGCCTGGACCTGACCAACGAGGTGAACATCGACGGTTCGGCGACGCTGGAAATGAAATACCTGTAAGGCCTGACGCTGAACTGCTCACAGCGTCATGGCGCGTGAGCGGTTCGGTCTCCATAAGAAGAACGACCTTTAATCACGGAGCTAACCAAACATGAAAAATTATCTGGCAGTACTGTCCACCACCGCATTGATCAGCTTTGCGCCGTATGCGCTGGCGGCGTCCAGTACGGATCTGAGTGTTACCGGGACGATTACACCGAGTGCTTGTGCGGTGAGTTTGTCCGGTGGCGGGAGTATCGATATAGGGAAGGTTTCGGCGAAGGATCTTAAGCCCACATCTAGCACACAAGTCGGCGTCAACCCTCTGCAACTGACCATGACCTGTGATTCAGCGACCCTTGTTGCCCTGAAATCAATCGACAACAAAGAAGGGACAGCCACGGAAGACGTCTACTTTGGATTGGGTTTGACCAACGCCGGAGAAAAGCTCGGCTTCTCCATGCTGGCGATCAACCAGACCACCGCGGATGCGCAAGTGGCTCAGGCCATTGGGTCGACCGATGGAGGGGCGACCTGGGATAGAGCACGCGTCGTAAACAAAACTCTATTGCTTTCAGTTGGCACCGCCGCCGACCCGGGTACTCCGATTCAGGTCAAAGACGTTCTTATGGACATGGAGGTCCATACCTTCATCGCCCGTGCCGACAGCCTGACCCTCACCGACGAAGTCACCATCGACGGCTCCGCCACCATCGAAGTGAAGTACCTGTAAGGCCACGCCGCTGAACTGCTCACAGCGTCGCGGCGCGTGAGCGGTTCGGTGTCGAACTTGAACCTCACACTTTCAACAGATGAGCATCCAATGAAGCAGTATTTCGCAGCACTTGCCGCCACCACATTGATAAGCCTTGCGCCGCATGCAGTGGCTTCCACCACCGACCTGACCCTCACCGGCACCATCACGCCGGCGGCCTGCACACCCAACCTGTCGGAAGGCGGCGTGGTCGACCTCGGGAAAATTTCGAAGAGCGATCTCAACCTGACCGGCAACACAGTCGTAGGCACACAGACGATGTACTTGAACGTCAGCTGTGTCTCTCCGGCCAAATTCGCCCTGCGTTCGATCGACAACAAAGCCGGAACACCGTCCAACCGAGACTGGTATGGCCTGGGCCTGACCGAAGCCGGCGAGAAGATCGGATTCCTTATCCCGATCATGAAGAGCACCCTGGCTGACGGGCAAACGGCGCAGTCGATCATTTCGTGGGACAACGGCGCGGTCTGGACCGGCCACCATCACCTGAGGCCGAACCTGCTGATATCGGCCGCGGCGCCCTCTGACCACTCCACCCCGATCCCCGTCCAGGACCTCGCGCTCGAGCTGGCGCTGACCACCTACATCGCCCGCGCCGACAGCCTCACCTTGACCGACGAGGTCAATGTCGACGGCTCCGTGACCTTTGAAATGAAGTACCTCTAACAAGTAGCTCTAAAGAGAAAACCGCTCGCACCGGGATCGGTGCGAGCGGCTCATTGAACCTGTTTAACGAAAAGGAACTTCGCGAATGAAACCTCAGTTCGCCGTATTCGCTTTATTGATCAGCACCACGCCCCACGCCCTCGCGGCATCCACCGTCGACCTGACCGTCAAAGGCAAAATCACCCCCATCGCCTGCACCCCGGGCCTGTCCAACAACGGCCTGGTCGACTACGGAAAGATCTCCTACAAAAGCCTGAGCGCCGACAAGCGCACGCAGTTGCACGACAAGACCCTGGACTTCACGCTGCAGTGCAACGGCCCGGCGCGTTTCGCCCTGGTGATGCGCGACAACCGCGACGGCTCGGCCATCGTCAACAGCGAGATTTACTACGGGCTGAATCACGACAACAGCGGCAACAAGATCGGCCTGTATTCGCTGAACTTCGACCCGACCCAGACCGTGGTCGATGGCTGGTCCCAGGTGTTTCGCACCGACTCCACCACCGGCGGCGTGGCCTGGAGTTCCTCCAACAGCCGCTCGATTCCGATTGGCGCCCGCAGCTACCTGGGCTTCACTGATGTGGCCGGCAGCAGCGCCGGACCGATCGCCATCCAGAGCCTGAGCAGCCGGGTGACCATCGAAACCGTCATCGCGCCCACCGCCGAGCTGGATGTCAGCACCGACATTCAACTCGACGGCTCGGCGACGCTGGACGTGGTTTACCTTTGACTCAGACCTTCTCGCTGACCACCTGGACATACAACGAACGCCCGGCGCCAAGCCCCGCACTGATGGCGCCGAGGCCGAGCACAGCGAAGATCCAGCCCACGGCGTTCCAGCCGCCGGTCCAGTCGTGGACGATGCCCACCGCGAACGGGCCCATGGACGCCAGGGTGTAACCGAAGCCCTGGGCCATGCTCGACAGGTTGGCCGCCACGTGGGAATCGCGCGATCGCAGCACGATCAGGGTCAAGGCCAGGCTGAATGTGGCGCCCTGCCCCAGGCCAAGCAGAATCGCCCAGCCCCACAGGCCTTCGATCGGTGCGTAGAGGCAACCGAACAGACCGCCGAGGGTCATTACCATGACCACCACGATGGCCGGGCGTTGATCCTTACCGCGTGTGGCCAGCCAGGGCGCGGCCAGCGAGCTGATCAACTGAACGATCACCGAACCGGACAGCACCAGACCGGCCTGGGTCGGGGTCAGGCCGCGACCGATGAGGATCGACGGCAACCAGCCGAACACGATGTAGGCCAGGGACGATTGCAGGCCCATGTACAGCGTCACCTGCCAGGCCAGCGGATCGCGCAGCAGGCCGCGCACGCGATAGGCGACCTGATGCGAGCCGTGTTTCTGACCGGTTTGCGGCAGCCAGAAAATCGCCGCGGCGAGTGCCGGAACCACCCAGAAGCCCAGGCCCAAGGCCCAGCTTTTATCGAAGTGTTCGCTCAACGGCACGGTCGCACCCGCCGCCATCGCCGCGCCCAGGCACAGGGCCATGGTGTAGACGCCGGTCATGGTGCCGGCCTGTTTCGGGAAGTCGCGCTTGACGATGCCCGGCAGCAGCACGCCGATGATGCCGATGCTCGCACCTGCCAGCACGCTGCCGGCGAACAGGCCGATCGGCCCGAAGGAACTGCGCAGGATGATGCCGCAGGCCAACGTCAGGAGAATGCCCAGCACCACGCGTTCGGCGCCGAAACGTCGCGCCAGCACCGGCGCCAGTGGCGCGAACAGGCCAAGGCAGAGCACCGGCAGAGTCGTCAGCAAACCGGCCTGGGACGCCGACAATCCGAGGCTTTTCGACACCTCGCTGAGCATCGGCGCCATGCTCGACAGCGCCGGGCGCAGGTTCAGCGCCACCAGAATCAGCCCCAGCAACAGCAGCCATGGCCGGCGCAGGACCGGATGGTTTTGCTGCACCTGCGCGTCATCGGCCTCGGCGTCGATCAGCAACTCATCGAGTTCCGCCGTGCGTTTGGAATGGGGAGTCTGGTTGCTGGACATGGTGTTCTCGGTTTCAAGGTTCATTGATCAACTGCCTCGACAAGGCTTTGGCCCGCTCGGGGTCCCGTTGCTCGACGGCATCGAGCAGTTCGATATGCAGGTCGAACACTTCCTGACGCCGCGGGGTGACATTCAGGCAGTGGCGCAATTGCTCGCCGACGACGCTGGAGAAATAGCGATACAGCTCGCTGAGGGTGGGGTTGTGCGCAGCGTCGACAAGGCGCCGGTGGAACACCAGATCGCAGGCGATGTAGGTGTCGAGATCGCCGTGGTAGTGACTGCCGCTGACGCCTAGCGCTTGGCGCAAGGCCACCAGGTCTTCCTCGGTCCGGCGCAAGGCTGCCAGGCCAATCGCCTCGACCTCGAGGATGTGCCGGGTCTCCCGCGCATGTTCCAGCGAGCACTGTGAGAGCACTTTCACGGTATCCAGCGGATCGACCACCGCCCGCAAGTAACTGCCGTCGCCCTGACGGATCTCGATCAACCCGGAAAACGCCAACACCCGCATGGCTTCACGCACGGTGTTGCGGCTGATGCCCAGCTCGGCAGACAGCTCGGGTTCGGTGGGCAGCCGCTGACCGACCACCCATACACCCTGGTTGATGCGCTGGCGCAACTGATCCAGGGCCTGGTCGACCAGGGATCTTTTTACTAGTGGAGAAATTTCTGACATTGGATTCGCCCTTTCATCCAATCATAGGATGAATTTTCCTACAGGGTAATCAGCTCCGAGTAGGACGGCAACTGCCTACGGTCAGTGAGAGGGAAAAGAGCGGGATTTTCGATTAGTCAAAATTACCCTTTAAGGGTAATTTCAGGGACAGGGTTCAGTTTCTTATGGAAAAGAAAACACCTCATTACAACCTCGCGTTGATAAAGGCGGATGTGCGGCGTTTGGGGATAAAGGCGTTCACAAAGACGGCGAGGGGAAACGCCAGGGATCTCGGTTTCAGCATCACGGAAATGCAGGAAGCTGTCTTCGGACTGGAACGCGACATGTTGTACAAATCGATGACCACCTATGACGATCACAGAGTCTGGCAGGACGTCTATCACGCTCATACGTGTGGTCTGGAGATCTACATCAAGGTGACCTGCTGCACAGACGGCGAACCTCCGGTGATCTCTTTCAAGGAGAGAAAATCATGAAAACAAAACAATGCTTCAGTTGTGGTAGAAGTGACGGGATGACGCACTTCGAAGGTCGTGGTGAAACCATGATCGTCAAAGGCATGGAGCGTCGGCTGGATGACTTGTCTGGCTGGGAATGCCAAGCCTGCGGGGAAGTCATACACGATCCGGATTCCGCAGAGCGATATTCAGACGCATGTGATGAATTGGTCATTGCCGCCAGACGGATGATTGGCAACGAAATGAAGCAGATCCGCCGCAAGCTGAATTTGTCGCAAAAGGAAGCAGTCCTGCTGCTTTCCGGCGGCGGGCATAACGCGTTTTCCCGTTATGAACGCGGCGAGGTGCTAGCGCCGAAGACGTTGGTATTGCTGATGCGCCTGCTCGATCGGTATCCGCACTTACTGGTCGATGCGAAATCCCTGGCTGAAGGTGCGGATTTGCGGGGTTCGAAAAGCATCGTGCATAAAGAACACGAAACCCTCACCACCTGACACCGTCACCTGTAGGAGCGAGCATGCTCGCGATGGTCGTCAACGAAGACGCTGGGCACCTGACACCCCGCAGTGTTCCGAATTGCATCGCGAGCATGCTCGCTCCTACAGGGTTCTGCGTATTCGTCAGGCAAAAATAAACCCGGACCAGGTCCGGGTTTATTTCGTTACCAGTTTCGTTACCAAGTGCCGATCAATGCAGGATCTGGCTCAGGAACAACTTGGTGCGATCGTTCTGCGGGTTGTCGAAGAAGTCGTTCGGCGCGGCCTGTTCGACGATTTCGCCCTTGTCCATGAAGATCACGCGGTTGGCCACGGTGCGGGCGAAGCCCATTTCGTGGGTCACGCAGAGCATGGTCATGCCGTCTTCGGCCAGGCCGATCATGGTGTCCAGAACCTCTTTCACCATCTCCGGGTCGAGTGCCGACGTCGGTTCGTCGAACAGCATGATTTTTGGTTTCATGCACAGCGCGCGGGCAATCGCCACACGTTGCTGCTGACCGCCGGACAGTTGCCCCGGGTACTTGTGCGCCTGCTCCGGAATGCGTACGCGTTCCAGGTAATGCATGGCGATTTCCTCGGCCTTGCGCTTGGGCATCTTGCGTACCCACATCGGCGCCAGAGTGCAGTTCTGCAGAATGGTCAGGTGCGGGAACAGGTTGAAGTGCTGGAACACCATGCCGACTTCACGGCGGATCGCTTCGATCTGCTTGAGATCGTTGGTCAGCTCCACGCCATCGACCACGATGCGGCCCTGCTGGTGCTCTTCCAGGCGGTTGAGGCAGCGGATGGTGGTGGACTTGCCCGAACCCGACGGACCGCACAGCACGATACGCTCGCCCTGCTTGACGTTGAGGTTGATGTCTTTCAACACGTGGAACTGGCCGTACCACTTGTTCACGCCCTGCATCTGAATAATGCCTTCAGGGCCCACAGGCTTCTTGATTGCTTCGCTCATCGGAAAACTTCCTAAATTAGGTAGCGACTTAGCGCTTGTGGCCTGTGTCGAGCTTGCGTTCCAGATGCATGGAATAGCGCGACATACCAAAACAGAAAATCCAGAACACCAAGGCGGCGAACACGTAGCCTTCGGTGGCCATGCCCAGCCATTTCGGGTCGGCGGCGGCTTGCTTGACGCTGTTGAGCAGGTCGAACAGGCCGATGATGATCACCAGGCTCGTGTCCTTGAACAGCGCGATGAAGGTGTTGACGATGCCCGGGATCACCAGCTTCAGGGCTTGCGGCAGGATCACCAGACCCATGCTGCGCCAGTAACCCAGGCCCATCGCCGCGGCCGCTTCGTACTGCCCTTTCGGAATCGCCTGCAGACCGCCGCGCACCACCTCGGCCACGTAGGCCGACTGGAACATGATCACGCCGATCAGCGCCCGCAGCAGCTTGTCGAAGTTCATGCCTTCAGGCAGGAACAGCGGCAGCATCACCGAGGACATGAACAGCACCGTGATCAACGGCACGCCGCGCCAGAATTCGATGAAGGTCACGCAGACCACTCGAATCGCCGGCATGTTCGAACGACGACCCAGCGCCAGAACGATCCCCAGCGGCAACGCACCGGCGATACCGACGGTGGCGATCACCAGGGTCAGCATCAGGCCGCCCCATTGGCTGGTCGCGACTTGAGGCATGCCGAACACGCCACCGTGCAACAGACACCAGGCGATGATCGGGTACAGCACCAGGAAGCACAGGCCGTACACCGCTTTGCGCGGGAAGCGCGAGATGAACAGCGGTGCCGCACCGAGGACCGCCAGCCACACGGTCAGGTCCACGCGCCAGCGCAGTTCCGGCGGGTAGTAGCCGTACATGAACTGGCCGAAACGCTGCTGGATGAACACCCAGCAGGCGCCTTCCTTGGTGCAGTCGGCGCGAGTGGTGCCGACCCAGTTGGCATCGAGGATCGCCCACTGGATGATTGGCGGAACCACCAGGTAGATCAGATAGAACGCGAACAGAGTCAGCAGGGTGTTGAGCCAGCTGGAGAACATGTTCGCGCGCATCCACGCCACGATACCGATGCTACTGCTCGGTGGCGGCATGTCAGGTTTGAAAGTATGAGTGCTCATGCGCTTTTCCTTACCGCTCGATCAGCGCAATGCGCTTGTTGTACCAGTTCATCAGCAGGGAAATGCTGATACTGATTGCCAGGTACACGCTCATGGTGATCGCAATCACCTCGATCGCCTGCCCGGTCTGGTTCAGCACGGTACCGGCGAACAGCGAGACCATTTCCGGATAACCGATACCGGCGGCCAGGGAGGAGTTTTTCACCAGGTTCAGGTACTGGCTGGTCAACGGCGGAATGATCACGCGCAGGGCTTGCGGGATGATCACCTTGCGCAGGGTCGGACCGTTGCGCAGGCCGAGCGAGTGCGCCGCTTCGGTCTGGCCGTGGCTGACGGACTTGATGCCCGAACGCACGATCTCGGCGATGAACGCCGCGGTGTACACGGTCAGCGCCAGGGTCAGTGCCAGCAGTTCCGGGATCAGGACCCAGCCACCGACGAAGTTGAAGCCCTTGAGCTCAGGCATTTCCCAGTGAACGGGCGAACCGAAGACCAGGGCGCACAGTGCCGGGATCACCAGGAACAACGCCAGGCCGACCCAGAACTTGTGGAACGGCTCGCCGGTCGCTTCGAAGCGCTTGTTGGCCCAGCGGCTCATCAGCACGATGGCGACGATAGCCACCACGACGCTGATCACGAACGGCCAGAAACCGTCGGCTGCCACTGCGGCCGGCATGTTCAGGCCACGGGCGCTGACGAAGAAGGTGTCACCGAAGTTGTGGCTGTTGCGCGGTCCCGGCATGGTCAGGAACACCGCGAAGTACCAGAACAGGATCTGCAGCAGCGGCGGGATGTTTCGGAAAACCTCCACATAGACGGTCGCCAGCTTGGCGATGATCCAGTTTTTCGAAAGACGGGCCACGCCGATGATGAAGCCCAGGATGGTCGCCAGAATCACGCCAATGAAGCTCACCAGCAAGGTGTTGAGCAGGCCGATGACGAACACGCGGGCATAGCTGTCCGCTTCGGTGTAGTCGATCAGGTGTTGAGCGATGCCGAAACCGGCACTGCGCTCCAGAAAGTCGAAACCGGAGGTGATGCCCCGGTGCTGAAGGTTGGTCTGGGTGTTGTCGAAAAGGTACCAGCCCATCGAGACCACCGCGACAATGGTGATGATCTGGAAGAGCCACGCACGCACTTTAGGATCGCTGAGGCTGAGCCTCTGCTTTGGTGCGCCGATTGAATTTTGCATGAAGTGCCCCGGTAATAATGGAACAGAACATCACCCGGCAGTTGGCCTGCCGGGTGATAGAACCATCAGCGCACTGGTGGTGCGTATTGAATGCCGCCAGCGTTCCACAGCGCGTTCAGGCCGCGGTCGATTTCCAGCGGAGTGCTCTTGCCGAGGTTTTTCTCGAACACTTCACCGTAGTTGCCGACCTGCTTGACGATCTGCACAACCCAGTCTTTCTTCACTTTCAGGTCTTTGCCGTATTCACCGTCGGCACCCAGCAGACGAGCGACGTCCGGGTTCTTGGTGGACTTGGCTTCGGCTTCCACGTTCTTGGAAGTGATGCCTGCCTCTTCAGCGTTGAGCATGGCGTAGCCAACCCAGCGCACGATGGCCAGCCACTCGTCGTCGCCGTTACGCACGACCGGGCCCAGAGGCTCCTTGGAAATGGTTTCCGGCAGAACCACGTAGTCCTTCGGCGCGGCCAGCTTGCTGCGCTGGGCGAACAGTTGGGACTTGTCGGAGGTCAGCACGTCGCAACGACCGGATTCCAGCGACTTGGCGCTTTCATCGGAGGTGTCGAAAGTGATCGGGGTGTATTTCAGACCGTTGCCACGGAAGTAGTCGGAAACGTTCAGCTCGGTGGTGGTACCGGCCTGGATGCAGATGGTCGCGCCGTCCAGTTCCTTGGCGCTCTTCACGCCCAGCTTGTTGTTCACCAGGAAGCCGATACCGTCGTAGTAGGTAATCATGCCCGGGAATTTCAGACCCATGCCGGCGTCGCGGGAGCTGGTCATGGTGGTGTTACGCGACAGGATGTCGATCTCGCCCGACTGCAGGGCGGTGAAACGCTCTTTGGCGTTCAACTGGCTGAACTTGACCTTGGTCGCATCGCCGAACACGGCAGCGGCCACAGCGCGGCAGTAGTCAGCATCGATACCGACGATCTTGCCGGTGGAGTCCGGAACCGAGAAGCCTGGCAGACCATCGCTGACGCCACACTGCACGAAACCTTTCTTCTGCACTGCATCCAGGGTTGCACCCGCCTGAGCGAACCCGCTGACACCGAGTACTGTTGCTGCAGTCACGATGGCCAGGGTGGATTTCAACATCTTCATTCAAAACCTCCAGTTTTGCTCTTGTTGTGTCGGAGCGTGAGTCCTGCCGCACCCTTTTGAGGCGTTGTCGACCCGTGTTGGCTTGTTGTTGGGTCAACCGACGTAGAGACCGTAGCTATGAGTCTAGTAGGAGAAAATCCACATAATGGACAACTCACTTCTCACCAATCGGCCGAACGGGCTGTAGCCCTTTCACGTTCGCGAAGCCCGTAGCGGCCTGTGGCGAACATCCATCACCGGATTCTTTGCTATCCCACCGCCAAAAATGGCCTGATAGTGTTACCGCCAGATGTGGGATCTTCGTACCAGCTCCCCTATAGCAAGGCCCGTACCACACCGACCATTTAAGCGGGAAAGCGACAGGTCAATAGCAAAACTTGTAACCTTGCGACATCTTCGTAACTGATCAACCAGACGCGCCCTCGAGCCCCGCACTTAATGAGAGCGCACGCACACAATTGGAGCAGACATGTCCGAGCCCTTGATTCTTCACCCCGCCAAGACAGAAGACGCCTGCGTCATCTGGCTGCACGGCCTGGGCGCCGATCGCTACGACTTCCTGCCGGTGGCCGAAGCCCTGCAGGAAACCCTGACCACCACCCGCTTCGTATTGCCCCAGGCACCGACCCGCGCCGTGACCATCAACGGCGGTTACGAGATGCCGAGCTGGTACGACATTTTGGCCATGAGCCCGGCGCGGGCGATCGACCGTGATCAGCTGGAAGCCTCCGCCGATCGCATCATCGAATTGATCGAACAACAGCGAGCCAGCGGAATAGACGCCTCGCGGATTTTTCTGGCAGGTTTTTCCCAGGGCGGCGCGGTGGTGTTACACACCGCGTTTCTGAAATGGCAGGGCCCGCTCGGTGGCGTACTTGCCCTCTCCACCTACGCCCCGACCTTCAGCGATGAGCTGGAACTGTCCGCCAGCCAGCAGCGTATTCCGGTGCTGTCGCTGCACGGTCAATACGACGACGTGGTGCAAAACTCGATGGGGCGCACCGCTTATGAGTATTTGAAGTCCCATGGTGTCACCGTGACATGGCAGGAGTACCCAATGGCCCACGAAGTGTTACCCGAGGAAATTCGCGACATCGGTGTGTGGCTTGCTGAACGTTTGCGCTAAACGTTTTACCGGCGTTTTTGTGTTTAAAAGCGCCCTTTGATCCACCCCACTACGCCGCGCCCGTTTCTTGCATTACACTGGCCGGCGTACATTCCTTAACCAATTGATGAGATGACCGTGCTCAAAGCACTCAAGAAAATGTTCGGTAAAAGCGAGACTGAGCAACTCGCGCCAGCCCCCAGCGCTCCGTCTCACCAGCCCAGCCACCGCACCGACGGTAATCAGCCTGGCCGGACCGCTCCTGCAGCGGCACCGAAAGACGAACCGCAACGTGAGCCAAAGCGTCCTCCAGCCGCCCAACCTGCGGCAAGCACTGCCCCCGAGCAGCCACGCAGCGAAACGCCGAAACCCGCCAAACCACGCCGCGAACCGAAGCCCAAGGCCCCGGTGATCCCTTGGAAACTCGAAGGTTTCGTCGTCGAGCCCCAGGAAGGCAAGACCCGCTTCCACGACTTCAAGCTCTCCCCGGAACTGATGCATGCCATCCAGGACCTGGGCTTTCCTTATTGCACGCCGATCCAGGCGCAGGTGCTGGGCTTCACCCTCGCCGGCAAAGACGCCATCGGCCGCGCCCAGACGGGCACCGGCAAGACCGCCGCGTTCCTGATTTCGATCATCACCCAGCTGCTGCAGACTCCGCCGCCGAAAGAGCGCTACATGGGCGAGCCACGGGCGCTGATCATCGCGCCGACCCGCGAGCTGGTAGTGCAGATCGCCAAGGACGCCGCGGACCTGACCAAGTACACGGGCCTGAACGTCATGACGTTCGTCGGCGGCATGGATTTCGACAAGCAGCTCAAGCACCTCGAAGCGCGTCACTGCGACATCCTCGTGGCCACGCCTGGCCGCCTGCTGGACTTCAACCAGCGCGGCGACGTGCACCTGGACATGGTCGAAGTGATGGTGTTGGACGAAGCCGACCGCATGCTCGACATGGGTTTCATCCCGCAAGTGCGCCAGATCATTCGCCAGACGCCGCCGAAGTCCGAACGCCAGACGCTGCTGTTCTCCGCGACCTTCACCGAAGACGTGATGAACCTGGCCAAGCAGTGGACCACCGATCCTGCCATCGTCGAGATCGAAGCCACCAATGTTGCCAGCGACAACGTCGAGCAGCACATCTATGCGGTGGCCGGTGCCGACAAGTACAAACTGCTCTACAACCTGGTCAACGACAATGGCTGGGAGCGGGTCATCGTGTTCGCCAACCGCAAGGATGAAGTGCGGCGCATCGAGGAACGCCTGGTGCGCGACGGCATCAACGCCGCGCAACTGTCGGGCGACGTGCCGCAGCACAAGCGCATCAAGACTCTGGAAGGTTTCCGCGAAGGCAAGATCCGCGTGCTGGTGGCTACCGACGTGGCGGGTCGCGGGATCCACATCGACGGCATCAGCCACGTGATCAACTTCACCCTGCCGGAAGTGCCGGACGATTACGTGCACCGTATCGGCCGGACCGGTCGTGCGGGTGCCGACGGTGTTTCCATCAGCTTTGCCGGTGAAGACGACTCCTACCAGCTACCGGCCATCGAAGAGATGCTGGGCAAGAAGATCAGCTGCGAAATGCCGCCGACCCATCTGTTGCGGGCGGTTGAGCGCAAACGTCCATAACGGACACGGTGTAAAAAGAGGCGCAGACCGGAAACGGACTGCGCTTTTTTTTCGCCCGGATATTGCGAGACAGATCTAAAAGTCCATAATGGACAAATTAGTTTATAAACCGCTTCCGGAGTCGACCATGTCCAGCACCCCCTACGTGATCACCCAACCTCAGGCCCGCGAGTTGCTGGCCCAGGTCGACGTGCCTCAGATCCTGCGCAAACTGTTCCGCGACCTGGCCGCCGGGCAAGCGGTGCAGCCGGCGCAGCAACTGGTGGAGTTTCCACAAGGGGCTGGCGACTTCATCAATTACTTGGGCGTGCTGGCGGAAGATGGCGTGTACGGGGTCAAGACTTCGCCTTACATCGTCCGCGAACAGGGGCCATTGGTGACGGCCTGGACTTTGTTGATGTCGATGCAGACGGGCCAGCCGCTGTTGTTGTGCGATGCCGGTGAGCTGACCATAGCGCGCACCGCCGCGACCACTGCCGTGGCCATCGATGCCCTGGCACCACTGAAGGCCTCGCGCCTGGCAATCATCGGCAGCGGCAAAGTGGCCCAGGCCCATGTGCATTATGTGAAGGGTCTGCGTGACTGGCAGAGCATCAGCATTTACTCGCCGGGGCTGAGCGAGAGCAGCGCCGAGGAGCAGACGCAGATCAGAAACCTCGATCCGCGTTTGAATATCGTCGACAGTCGTGAAGTGGCGATGGCCGATGCGGATGTGATCATGCTGTGCACCTCGTCCGCAGGACCGGTGATCGACCCGTCCATTTTGAGCAAGCCAGCGCTGATTACTTCCATCAGCACCAACGCCCCGCGCGCCCACGAAGTACCGCCGCAGAGCCTCAACGACATGCAGGTGTTCTGCGACTACCGCGTGACTACCCCGGGCTCGGCCGGGGAAATGCTGATTGCCGGCGAACAGCATGGCTGGAACAAGAGCGCGATCCTCGGCGATCTGCCGGATTTGCTCAGCGAAAAAGTGCAGCGCCCGGCTTATGACCGGCATGTGTTCTTTCGCTCCATTGGTTTGGGGCTGGAAGATATTGCGTTGGCGAATGCCATTTACCGTTTGCAGCGCTAAACAGATACCTACTGCAGGCATACATCCTTGTGGCGAGGGGGCTTGCCCCCGCTGGGTGGCGAAGCCGCCCCAAAACCTGCCAACTCGTTTTTTCAGGTACACCGCGTTTTTCGGTTTTGCGACGGCTCCGCCGCCGAACGGGGGCAAGCCCCCTCGCCACAAAGGCCGCGCCCTCACCCGGGAAATGTTCATAATTTTGGCATCACGCCCCATCAGGAGACGTTCATGAGCCAGGCAGACTTCATCATCATCGGCGGCGGGATTGCCGGCGCTTCCACCGGTTTCTGGCTGTCGCAGCACGGGCGCGTGGTTGTGCTCGAGCGCGAGTCGCACCCGGCCTATCACTCCACCGGGCGCTCGGCGGCGCTGTTCACCGCAGCCTACGGCACACCCCAGGTACGCGCCCTGACCCTGGCCAGCCGTGATTTCTTCGACACCCCGCCCAGCGGTTTCTGCGAGCACCCGCTGCTGACCCCACGCGGTGAGATGACCGTGGACTTCACCGGCGATCCGGACGAGCTGAACAGCCAATACCAAAGCGCCAAGTCCACAGTGCCCGAGATGCAACTACTCAGCGTCGACGAGGCCTGCGAGCTGGTACCGATCCTGCGTCGGGAGAAAGTCCACGGCGCGCTCTACGATCCGACCGCCAGCGACATCGATACCGATGCCCTGCATCAGGGCTACCTGCGTGGCATCCGCCGCAACAAAAGCGAAGTGCATACCGACTGCGAAGTGCAGGGTTTGTCCCGCAATACCGAAGGCCTGTGGCAGGTGCAGACCTCCACTGGCACCTTCAGCGCGAAGATCATCATCAACGCCGCCGGCGCCTGGGCCGACAAGATCGGCGAACTCGCCGGCGCCCGCCCGCTGGGCCTGCAACCCAAGCGTCGCGCGGCCTTCATCTTCGCCGGCCCCGAGGGAGTGGACATTCACCATTGGCCGATGCTGGTCAGCCTCGACGAGTCCTTCTATATGAAGCCAGACGCCGGCATGTTTCTCGGCTCACCGGCCAACGCCGACCCGGTCGAGCCTCACGACGTGCAGCCTGAAGAGCTGGACATCGCCATGGGCATCTACCAGATCGAAGAAGCCACCACCCTGACCATCCGCCGTCCGACCCGCACCTGGGCCGGGTTGCGCAGCTTCGTCAGCGACGGCGATCTTCTGTCCGGTTTCGATCCACAGGTGCCGGGCCTGTTCTGGGTCGCGGCGCAAGGCGGTTACGGCATCCAGACCTCGCCAGCCATGGGCCAGGCCAGCGCAGCTTTGGTTCGCGGTGATGCGCTGCCTGAGCAACTGACCCGTTTCGGCCTGAGCGCCGAGATGCTTTCCCCCGCTCGCCTGAGCTGATCGCTGCCATCACCTGAGCCAGCCTCGCGTGACGCGCCGACACGATTGCGGCACACTTTCAGAGCCCCGTTCCACGGGGCGCTGATGCTGCCCGGAGCCCCCTGCATGAACGCACCCGAAAAAGACCCGGCCTTGAGCGACGCCGCCCTGGATAACTTCCGGGCGATCGCCGATGCCATCGCCACCCTGTTCTTCCCCCACGCCGAGGTGGTGCTGCACGACCTGCGCACGCAGAAGGTCGACTACATCGCCAACAACCTGTCCAAGCGGGTGATCGGCGACGATTCGGCGCTGGAAGACATGCTCAGCGACGATGTCGACGAACGAAACATCGGGCCGTACGAAAAGCTCAACTGGGATGGTCAGAATATTCGCAGCGTCAGCACCGTGCTGCGCGACAGCGAAGGTCATCCGCTGGGCGTGCTGTGCATCAATCTGAATATTTCGCTGTTCGAGAATGCCAAGGCCGCGCTGGACCTGTTCCTGTCACCGACCAAGCTGATCCCGCAACCGGACGCGCTGTTTCGCGATGACTGGCAGGAGCGGATCAACACCTTCCTCCACGCCTGGCTGCGCGAACGCCAGCTGAGCCTGAACCTGCTGACCCGCGATCACAAACGCGAACTGGTGCTGGCCCTGCATGCCGAAGGCGCGTTCAAAGGCAAAAGCTCGTCGAACTATGTGGCCAATGTGCTGAACATGGGGCGGGCGACGGTTTACAAGCATTTGAAGGAATTGAAGGGGTAGACCCTGGAATTTGCGTTGCCTTGTCTGACGCCTTCGCGAGCAAGCCCGCTCCCACATTTGTTCTGTGTCGAACACAAAATTTGTGTACACACAGATCA
>NZ_JBSVXG010000053.1:0-32831 GCF_054070595.1 Pseudomonas sp. SDO55104_S430
CTGACCGGATGAGGGAAAAAGTGTGGGAGTGGGTTGGCTCGAGAGTGCGGACGGACATTCAACATAGATGCTGTCTGACACACCGTTTTCGCGAGCAAGCCCGCTCCCACAGGGGAGGCGTGTTTACTTGAGATTGCCGCTCAGGAACTGCTTGAGACGCTCGCTCTTCGGATTACCCAGCACCTCTTCCGGCGCGCCTTCCTCTTCCACGCGGCCCTGGTGCAGGAACAGCACCTGGTTCGAAACCTTGCGCGCGAAGCTCATTTCGTGGGTCACCATGATCATGGTCCGGCCTTCCTCGGCCAGGCCCTGGATCACCTTCAGCACTTCGCCCACCAGTTCCGGGTCGAGCGCCGAGGTCGGTTCGTCGAACAGCATCACTTCCGGCTCCATCGCCAGCGCCCGGGCAATCGCCACGCGCTGTTGCTGGCCGCCGGAAAGAAACGCCGGATACTGCTCGGCCACCCGCGCCGGCAGGCCGACCTTGTCCAGGTAACGGCGAGCGCGGTCTTCGGCTTCCTGCTTGCCGCAGCCCAGCACCCGGCGTGGTGCCATGGTGATGTTCTCCAGCACCGTCATGTGGCTCCACAGGTTGAAGTGCTGGAACACCATGGCCAGGCGAGTGCGGATCTTTTGCAGCTCATCCGGATCGGCGACATGCATACCGTGGCGATCCTTGATCATGCGGATCGACTGGCCGTCGAGGGTCATTGCGCCGTCGTTGGGTTGTTCAAGAAAGTTGATGCAACGCAGGAAGGTACTTTTGCCCGAGCCGCTGGCGCCGATCAGGCTGATGACGTCGCCGGTGTTGGCCTTGAGCGAAACACCCTTGAGCACCTCATGATCGCCATAGCTTTTATGCAGGTCTTCAATGGTCAGTTTGTACATGGAACAAGCATCCTCAAGGCGAAAGTAGGTAGCCGCTGCGATAGGCTTCGGCGCCTGCAACGTGAGCGATCACCATACCGGCGGTGGCCATGCGTCGCAGCGAGCGGGCGTACATCAGGCCGCTGGCGGTGCAACGCACCGGCGTGACGCTGTCGGAAATGGGGTCGATGATTTCGGCGATCAGTTGTCCGGCTTCCAGGTATTCCCCTGGCATGGCGGTGAACACCAGCAGGCCGCCGACCGGCGTGGCGACCGGTTCGACGCCGGCCAGCGGGGTGGCCGGGTAGGGCAGTTCGGGCAAGGGCGCCGGTTCGCCGGCAATAGCGCCGAAGTGAATCAGGTAATCGATCAGCGCCTGGCTGTCGAGACTGGCCAGCGGGTGATTGACGTCGCCCTGGCCGCGCAGCTCAACGGTCACGGAGAAGCTGCCCAGCGGAATATCGAAGTGCTCGCCGAAGCGTTCCTTCAATTGCCACCACAACAGGGTGAAGCATTCGTCGAACGACTGACCGCCGGAATCGGTGGCCAGCAGGCTGGCTTCGGCACCGATGTAGCGCGCCAGCGGTTCGACCTGCGACCAGGCCTCGGGGGTGGTGTAGAGGTGAGCGACCGCTTCGAAATCGCAATGCAGGTCCAGCACCATGTCGGCATCGCAGGCGAGCCGTTGCAGGGTCAGGCGCTGGGATTGCAGTTGGGTGCTGGCGGTGTGACGCGCCAGGGCATGGCGCAGGCTGCTGCGAATCAGTTGCAAGTTGTGATGCGGATCGTCGCTGAGCTGGCCTTCGATCTCGTTGCCGACTTCTTCACTCAAGTCGACGAACCAGCGGTTGAAGTTCTGCCCGCTTTCCAGCTCGTACCGGCCCAGCGGCACATCCATCAGCACCTGTTCCAGGCCGACCGGATTGGCGACCGGGACCAGCACGATTTCGCTGCGCAGGCGGCCGGCGGCTTCCAGCTCCGCCAGACGTTGCTTGAGGTGCCAGGACACCAGCATGCCGGGCATTTCATCGGCGTGAAGGGACGACTGGATGTAGATCTTGCCCTGGGCCGAGGTCGGCCCGAAGTGGAAGCTGTGGATCTGTCGTGCTGTCCCCGGTACCGGAGACAGCAGATCATGTATCTGGTGGCGCATCGCTTGTTCCCTGAAACAGGATAGGTGCTAGTGGGTCGGCCCGAGGAAGGCCAGCCAGCGGCGTTCGGCAAGACGGAACAGGCCGACCAGCGTAAAGGTGATGGCCAGGTAGATCAGCGCGGCGATGCCGAACGACTGGAAGGTCAGGAAGGTCGCCGAGTTGGCGTCCCGAGCCACTTTCAGAATGTCCGGAATGGTCGCGGTGAAAGCCACGGTGGTCGAGTGCAGCATCAGGATCACTTCGTTGCTGTAGTAGGGCAACGAACGGCGCAGGGCCGAGGGCATGATCACGTAGGCGTACAGCTTCCAGCCGGTGAGGCCGTAGGCCTTGGCCGCTTCGACTTCACCATGGGCCATGCTGCGAATCGCCCCGGCGAAAATCTCCGTGGTGTAGGCGCAGGTGTTCAGGGCGAACGCCAGGATGGTGCAGTTCATCGCATCGCGGAAAAAGCTGTCGAGCAGCGGTTGCGCACGCACCGCGGCCAGGCTGTAGATCCCGGTGTAGCAGATCAGCAACTGAATGTAGAGCGGGGTGCCACGGAACAGGTAGGTGTAGAACTGCACCGGCCAGCGAATGTAGAAACGGCTCGAGACCCGGGCGATGGACAGTGGAATCGATACGATGAAACCGAAGAAGATCGACGCGCTGAGCAACCACATGGTCATGGCCAAGCCCGTGATGTTCTGACCGTCGCTATAGAGGAAAGGCCTCCAGTATTCCTGCAGGAGTTCGATCATCGTACGGCCTCCCGTGTGCCTGCGGCGTAGCGGCGTTCCAGCCAGCGCAGAATGACGTTGGAGGCGCTGGTGATCAGCAGGTAGATCACGGCGGCGAGCACCAGGAAATAGAACAGCTGATAGCTGCTTTTACCGGCGTCCTGTGCGGCTTTGACCAGATCAGCAAGACCGATGATCGATACCAGCGCGGTGGCCTTGAGCATCACCATCCAGTTATTGCCGATACCCGGCAAGGCGTAACGCATCATCTGCGGGAACACCACGAGGCGGAAACGCTGGCCGCGCTTGAGGCCATAGGCGGTGGCCGCTTCGACTTGCCCGCGGGGCACGGCGAGAATTGCGCCACGGAAGGTCTCGGTGAAGTACGCGCCATAAATGAAGCCCAGGGTAAGCACCCCGGCGCTGAATGGGTTGATCTCGATGTATTCCCATTCCATGTAGTCGGTGAACGACGTCAGCCAGGTTTGCAGGCTGTAGAAGATCAGCAGCATCAGCACCAGGTCCGGCACCCCGCGAATCAGCGTGGTGTAGCACTGGGCAGGCAGGCGCACCAGTTTGACTTTTGACAGCTTGGCACTGGCGCCGATCAGGCCGAGCAACACGGCCACCAGCAGCGACATCGCCGATAATTTGATGGTCATCCAGGTGCCTTCCATCAGCAACGGACCGAAGCCCTTGAGGCTGAAGGCTGAGAGCCCCAGATTTTGTAATAGGTTTTCGAACATAAATCAGCAACCTGAGCGGAAGAAAAAAGCGCCCATCGCAAGATGGGCGCCGGGCATTATTTGCCGCTGTACAGATTCAGATCGCCAAAGTGTTTCTTCTGAATGGTGGCGTAGGTGCCATCATCGTGTAACGCTTTGATACCTTTGTCCAAAAGTGCCTTCAGCTCGGTGTTACCTTTCTTAATGCCGACGGCGGTTTTGGCTGGCAGCAGTTCGCTGTCGACCGCTTGGCTGACTTCATAACCGGTGCCTTGCGGCGACTTCAAAAAGCCCAGTTCGGCCTGCAGCATGTCCTGGATACCGGCATCAAGACGACCGGACATCAGGTCTGCATATACCTGGTCCTGGTTCTGATAGGCCTGGGTTTTCACGCCAGCCTTGTCCAGAACGGCCTTGGCATAGGCTTCCTGGATGGTGCCTTGCTCGTAGCCGACGGTTTTGCCCTTGAGGGAAGCGACGTCGGTGGTCACGCCGGAATCTTTCTTGGAGACATAGGCGGTCGGGCCGGAGAACAGCTCGCTGGAGAAGTCGATGGCTTTTTCGCGGGCCGGGGTGACGGTCATCGAAGAGATGACACCGTCGAATTTATTGGCCTTCAGGCCCGGAATCATGCCGTCGAAATCGCTTTCGACCCATTTGCACTTGACCTTCAGCTCGGCGCAGATTGCGTTGCCCAGATCGATATCGAAGCCTACCAGGCTGCCATCGGCCGCTTTCGACTCGAACGGAGCGTAGGAAGGGTCAACACCGAAGCGCAATTCCTTGTATTCCTTCGCCAGCGCAGAGCCAGCAGCTACGCACAATGCCAGTGCAGACAGGGTCAGCAATGCTTTTTTCATTATTCAATCCCTAAGAACCAATATGAGCGCTTGTGGCGCAGAATTATTGTTACTGGTAAGCGTAAGACCTAATGAAGGTAGCAATTTCCGAACCAGAGTGCCGAACAAGCGTTTAAAAGGTATTCAGGAAATTGCCGGAAGCGATTAGTGCACGAAAATGGGCGCGGTGGAAAGCCTGCACTGTTTTGGGGTTGCGAACTTGGGTTGGTGGTGTCGGTTTGTGGGGCGAGCGGTTTATCTGTGAGAGGTGTATTTACCTGTGGTGAGGGGATTTATCCCCGTTGGGCGGCGAAGCCGCCCCGATTCCTGCGAGCGCGCCGGGTCAGGTAAACCGACTGATTTGGGTTTGTTGCTGCGCAGCTAATTCGGCCTCACGCACGGCGATCGCTGCCTCCAGCTCCGCTGAGCGTTGAGCCCACTGTTCGGGAGGCAGGGGTTTGGACCATTCGATGATGGCGGGATTTGTCAGATCAGGTGGGGGCGCGAGTTTCCAGTTCTGCACTTTCTCTGCCCAATATGTTCCCAGGAAAACAATGAAAAACAGGCCGTGCAAGACATCGAGAATATCGCCCTTGAACAAGCTGGTAACAATGGAACCGATTTGAGTTTCTGCGTAAGGCCTTCGTCCCAATCGACTCGCTGGAACTGCATCTGCGTCAACCTCCATATAGCTGCGCATGCACTCCCAGAGACTCATCGCCGTTGCACCGCCGCCGCAACTGAATCCCAGGGTGAAATCACGCTCCTTCTCCGGCGCATCGGGATCGGGATTTCGAAAGCCCACCACCAATAGACCTTGAGTGATTTTGCCGTGTTGGCCGACAGAGTCCATCGCCACGGCTTGGGCTGTGACCTGCTCCCACGGCACGATCCAGTAACGGCCATCTTCGAATGGCACACAGACTTCGCGGCGTTGACGGTTGAAGCGCACGGGAAGAGGGACGGGGCGGCTCAAAATGTAGATGAGCATCAGTATCGGAAAGCCGCAAAAACACATGAATCCATACCAAAAGAGCACATTCAGCGACTCAAAACCCATGTCCCATGCCATCCATAAAAAGATCAGGAGTACAGGCCAAAGCACCATGACAAAAGAGCCGATGCTGTACGAGCCGATATCGAGAAATACCTCGTTTTTGCGCCAGATGATGTTGAGCACATCTTTTGGTGGTTGCCCTGTCGGGGCAGCGGGAGGCGCCAGATAATCTTCTCGTGAAAACAGCCCTTTGCGGCTGCCGGGCTTGGCTGAAGTCATGCTTCATCCTTAGGTATCAGATAGCTGGAGTTCTGTTGCGGGCCGAGGCGGTGAACGCTGGCCCGATCCAGTTCGTAGGTGGGTTCGCCTGGACGCAGGGTGATGATTTCACCCCAAGGGCTCAGCAGTCCGCCGTTGGGCGCCAGGACATAGGCCAGGCCTTTGGCACTGCCGATAGTCGCACCGACACCGGCCAGCAGCGCCACCGGGCTCAGGTAGCAGAGGCGCAAGGTCAGGCGAGTGAGGGGGCGGGGGAAGTTGCCGCTTAGGCGCAACCCCTGACCGGCATCGATCGGAGTCCAGCTACACTGACTGGCTCTGAGCCAAGTGGCACCAAGATCGATAGGTGTGCCCTGCGTACCATCACCGAAACCGGTCGAGAGCGGGGTCAGGTTGCCGCTCATCGCCAGGTCGATTTGTGCGGCGCCGGGAGCGGCACCGGGCAAGTCAATGGTCAGTTGGCTGATGCCGTCCTGCGTAATCGTGTCACCCAGCGAACCCGTAATGTATACCTCACGGGTTTCCATCGACAGGCGTGGTTGATATAGCAGTACCAACAATTCGTTGATTTCTTTGAGCTGTGTCTGGGGGGAGATGGGCGAGTTATCGCTGGCCCTACGATGGCACCAGCAGCAGTTGGCCAGGTAGTTTTGTATTGGATTGGCCTGGCGGAACGAGGCGAACATGTACAGCCCGCCGAGCGCCAACAGCAGCAGGTTGATCGGCCCCATACCCAGTCGGAACCGGCGTATGGCTTCAGGGGTGCTGATTTTATTGGCCAGCCGCATGCCGGTCAGACTTAAACCCAGCAATCCTTGGGCACTGTAAACCGCGGCCTGGCCACTGACAGCTAAACTTTTCATCCGTAGCCAAGGGTCAATATTCTTCTGTGAGGCCTCCATCTGAATTTGCAGTGAAGTGAACTCACTGACTGCTGCTCTAAATGATAAACCTCCTACAATCCCCCCAAATAAAGTCAACGTCGGCGCAACTGAAACCCCACGCCCTATCTCTTGAATCCCCCTCCCCAAAATCATCCAATTCTGAATCACCGCTCCCAACGCCGCCCCCGCATATAAGTACGCCGACAAACCATCCGCCTGCCGCTGCGTATCACCCCCTTCCAACATGGCCGCCTGCCGGGCATAAGCGCCGGCGTTAAGCACGTTGACCACCAGCGCCGCCAACGGCAGCAATCCGCCCGCCCCCTGAACCGAGGGGGAGTTGACGATGGTGCTGGTGCGTCCGAAGGTGATGGACTGGGTGACGACACGTGTCCATTGCTCAAGGAATTCAGCCTTCATACCGGCCAGGCGCCACATGTGCAGACCGTTCTCAATCCTGAACAGCATGCGAGTGTCCTCGCCCAGACGCATGACCAGAAACAGCCCCATGGCCATCGCCGTGCCGTTCTGGGTCTGGATCAGGGCGGCGCCGAGGCGGGTCATGGTCGCGGCCCAGGCGCCTTCGAGGTTGCTGGCCAACCGCTCGATGTTGCGCAGGGTGTCGGTGTCCAGAACCCTGGATATGGCGGTACGGGTTTCGACGAGGTTTTCCAGGCTCAGCGCCGCCACCAGTTCCTGAATGCGCGTGACGCTGTTGACCGCCGCCTCCAGGCTCGGACTCCAGGCGTGGAACACCAGACGCAGCAAGCCCGGATCGTTGCTGTTCACGTAGTCGACAAACTGCTTGGCGCCTTCGCTGCGGCTGCACTGGGCGCTCAGGCAGGCGAGCGTCAGGGTTTCCAGCCACATGAGATGATCTTCGCGGCTCTGGTCGACAAACCAGGTGCCGCTCTCACTGCGGTGCAGGTAGGTTTTGCGATCGGCGTACAGCAATCGATGACGCGTTTCGACCTGTTCGAAATGCTGCGGCGCTTCCTGATCCAGCCAGTGGTTCATGCTCGCCAGATCGATGTATTGCCCGACCTTGGCGGCGCCGCCGTCACCTTGCAGATTGCTGACTTTTTCCTGGCGATACTCGCGCACGACTTGTTGCGTTTCATGGTGCAATTCACTCGGTATGAAGCTGCGCACCTCGCTCAACACCGCTTGCTCACGGCTACGGACCTGGGCCAACAAGGTATCCGCCTGGGAGTGCCCGTACTGACGACCTCGTTGCTGGTTGATCCGGGTTTCTTCGGCCAAGAGGACGTTGAGTTGATTCTGACTGTCGAGCAGCGTTTCGCCCTGTTCGGGCGTCAGTTGCAGGTCGTGTTCGCGATACCGGTAATTGAGCAGGCTGGCCACTTGCGCGCCGTCTTCGGTGACCATGCTGCGGATAAAACTAGCGACGGTCTGGCGCAGGCTGTTGTCGGCGACCCATTCTTCGTGTTCTGCCTCGACCAACTCCTGCTCATGGTTGATATCTCGCAGCACCCCCAAATCATCATTCAGCGCAGTAAACACCGCATACAGCGGCCCCGCCTGACGCCTGGCTGCGTCCAGCCAGCCTTGAGTGGCGTCCACTTCCCATGGACTGGCGCTCCAGGTCCCCGGCTCAATTGACGGTATTTCGGGCGATTGGGCAGCGGCCGCGTTTTCGCGCACGCGCAGAAACTCCGAGCTGGCGGCGAAGGCCTTGATGTTCTCCGTTGTGGGATCGGCGTACAGCACTTTGCCCAGTGCTTCCATGCCCTGGCGGTAGGCGGCACCGTTGTGTTGGTAATCGTGGGCCAGGGCGGCCTCGCGTACCTTGGGCATGAGTTCGGCGACCAGCTCAAGCGCTTTGTCGAGCGGTGGGCAGTGTTTGGCTGAAAGGCGATTGGCGACCTCGGTGAGTTGGATCTGACGCATGCGCTTGCCGCGTTCATCGGCGTTTTCAAGACGCTCGCAGGCGTCCTGGCTCAAGGGCATTTCGCTGTAGAGCATCCATGCATCGTGGCACTTGTTCAGGGCAATCCCGGCCATTTCTCCGATGGGGACGGCGGCGTGGGATTGTGTCAGCGGTTGTTCAAGCAGCAGGCCATCAGTCGCCACGGCATAGCGTTTGAGCGGGCCTTCGACATGCCACAGGTAAACGTATCCCGCACGCAAGCGGCGCAGTGCCATCGGGTGGCTTTGGGTCAGGCTGGGAGGCTGGAAATCCGCGTGTTTGGCGGCCTGTTCGGCCATCGCGTAGCGGCTTGGGACGACGAAGATCTCCGCCTGCCGGGCCGGGCATGTGCTGACCGGGCTCGACAGGTCTTCACTGCCAAACAGGGTTTTTGCGGCGTGATCAGCCCTAGCGAGATTGCGGATTTTATCGAGCACGGTGGGGGTCATGAAAAGGACTCCTTGTCAGTGTGTCCACCGGGAAAATCGCCCGATGGGTACCTGAACCCTTCTCAAGGAACGTGCCAGAAATATTTTGGGTCAATGAAGCTGGGGATATGAGGCGGATTTATCCGATTTTCGAAACAATTCGAGGCTCAATCGCCCCTGAAAGTGCGCAAGAAGTTGCGCAGTGCTGTGCAACTTCTTGCGCACTTCTCTGAATCGCCAGAAAGGCGCAGTCTTCAGAGTTGTATCCACAGGGTTATCCACATTTTTGTGCGCAACTTCTTGCGCATCATGGCGATGAGGCATCAGGGCGGAATCAGGCCAACAAATCCTGCAATGTCCCAAGGTGATCCGCCTCATCCACTGTCTTGTCCTGACGCCAGCGCAGCATCCGTGGAAAGCGCACTGCGATCCCACTCTTGTGTCGTTTGGACAGGGCAATCCCCTCGAATCCAAGCTCAAACACCAGACTCGGTTTGACGCTGATCACCGGGCCGAATTTTTCCACGGTGGTTTTACGCACGATGTTGTCGACCTTGCGCATTTCTTCGTCGGTCAGCCCCGAGTAAGCCTTGGCGAACGGCACCAGGGTGCGTTCGCTGGCGTCAGGCGGGCCGTCCCAGACGGCGAAGGTGTAGTCGCTGTACAGGCTGGCCCGGCGACCGTGGCCGCGTTGCGCATAAATCAGCACCGCATCGACGCTGAACGGGTCGACTTTCCATTTCCACCACACGCCGACGTCCTTGGTCCGGCCCACGCCGTACATCGCCTCCCGGGCCTTGAGCATCATGCCTTCGACACCGAGTTGGCGAGACGCCTCCCGTTGCCGGGCGAGGTCGAACCAGTCCTGGCCGGTGAGCAGGGGCGAGGCGAGCAACGCCGGGTGATTGCTCTGGATGATGAGTTGCTCAAGTTGCTCACGACGCCGGGCTTGTGGCTGGTTGCGCCAGTCTTCGCCTTGCCACTCCAGCAGGTCATAAGCGAGCAGAACCACCGGTGCGTCATTGAGGATCTTTTTGCTCAGGGTCTTGCGGCCGATTCGCTGTTGCAGCAGGGCGAAGGGCTGCACGGCGGGCGTTGTCACAGATTGCGGGTCGAAGGCGTCTTCGGTGTGCGGCTGATCGGCTTTCCAGGCAACAATTTCTCCGTCGATCACCGTCCCGTCGGGCAGGCAATGCATCAGACTTTCGAATTCAGGAAAGCGTTCGGTCACCAACTCTTCACCACGAGACCAGACCCATAGGCGTCCGTCGCGCTTGACCACCTGGGCGCGGATGCCGTCCCACTTCCACTCGACCTGCCAATCACTGGCAGGGCCGAGCAAGGTTTCAAACTGCTCGACCGGTTGCGACAGTGCATGTGCGAGGAAAAAAGGATAAGGCTGCCCACCACGCTGGGCATGCTCGTCGTCGGACTCGGCGGCAATCAGCTTCAGGTAACTCGCCGCGTCAGGACGGTTGGACAGATCGGTATAACCCACCAGACGCTGGGCCACGCGTTTGCTGTCCAGATGAGCCATGGCGGCAAGCGCGCGGGTCACCAGCAGTTTCGAGACGCCCACACGGAAACTACCGGTGATCAGTTTGATGCAGAGCATCAGGCTGGCGCGGTCCAGTTGCGACCAGAATTCGGGCAGACGTTCGGCCAGCACTTCCGGAGGTTCTCCGCGCAGGGGCAGGAGTTTTTCTTCGATCCACACCGCCAGCCCGTCGGTGGAGGTGTGGGGGACTTCCGGCAGCACCAGCGAGATGGTCTCCGCCAGATCGCCCACGGCTTGGTAACTCTCTTCGAACAGCCACAACGACAGCCCGGAATAGGCCATCGCCAGTTCCCGCAGCACTCGCACCGGGACCAATTGCCGGGGCCGTCCGCCGGACAGAAAGTACACCGCCCACGCGGCATCTTCCGGCGAGGCCTGGGCGAAGTAGCGCTGCATCGCCGCCAGTTTGGCGTTGCTCGAGGTGGTGGCGTCGAGCTCGGCGTACAACTCGGCGAAGGCTTTCATGAGCCGGCCTCGATGGATTCCTCTTCATCGTCACCGTATTCGGTGTTGAAACCCTGGGCGTCCAGGCCTTGTTCGCGCAGGTGGCGAACCAGCACGGCGACCGAGCCGTGGGTGACCATCACCCGTTCGGCGCCGGTCTGCTCGATGGCCCACAACAGGCCCGGCCAGTCCGCGTGATCGGAGAGCACGAAACCGCGATCCACACCGCGCCGACGGCGGGTGCCGCGTAAACGCATCCAGCCGCTGGCGAAGGCATCGCTGTAGTCGCCGAAGCGACGCATCCAGCTGCTGCCGCCGGCGGACGGCGGAGCGATGACCAGTGCCTTGCGCAGTTTCGGATCGGATTTTTCCAGGCTGCCGGCGTAGATCGTCGGCGGCAGATAGATGCCGCCATCGCGATACACCCGGTTCAGCGGCTCGACCGCGCCATGGGTGAGGATCGGCCCGAGGCTGGCGTCGATGCCATGGAGAATGCGCTGGGCCTTGCCGAAGGAATAGCAGAACAGCACGCTGGCCTTGTCTTCGGCGGCGTTGGCCTGCCACCACTGATTGATCTCGGCAAATATCTGGGCCTGAGGTTGCCAGCGGTAGATCGGCAGGCCGAAGGTCGACTCGGTGATGAAGGTGTCGCAGCGCACCGGCTCGAACGGCGCGCAGGTGCCGTCGGGTTCGATCTTGTAGTCGCCGGATGCGACCCACACTTCGCCACCGTACTCCAGGCGCACCTGAGCCGAGCCGAGCACATGGCCGGCGGGGTGAAAGCTCAGGGTGACGCCGTGATGCAGCACACGTTCGCCGTACGCCAGCGTTTGCAGGTCAATGTCCTGACCGAGGCGCGAACGCAGGATGCCTTCACCGGGTGCTGCCGCCAGATAATGCCGGTTTCCGGTGCGGGCATGGTCGCCATGGGCATGGGTGATGACCGCGCGCTCGACCGGACGCCACGGGTCGATGTAGAAATCGCCAGCGGGGCAATACAGGCCTTCGGGACGCGCGATGACAAGGTCCACGTTGATATCCGGGTGGAGGGACTTGTTAGGTGAGAGGCGGGCGCGGGGGGAGAAGTTCTATCGATTTTCGGGGGCAACGCAATTCCAATGTGGGAGCGGCGGTGCGACGATTCGACTTGCTCGCGAAAGCGGTGTGTCAGTCGACGTCAATGTTGACTGATCCACCGCCTTCGCGAGCAAGCCCGCTCCCACAGGGTTTCGGTTCTGCCTTTACTTGCCCGGTGTCAGTGTCAGGCGCTTGGTGCCGTACACGCGGTCAAAGTTCTGCGGCTGCATCGGCAAACTCATGTACTGCCCCTTCAGCCACGGGTCGATGCTGTTGAGATAATACGGGCTGGCCGGATTGCCGGACTGGCCGGTGGCAAGCTGCGCTGTCAGCGGCTCGGACTGGCCGAAGTCGACGATGAAGCGCATCGCCGGCACCAGCGTGGTGTTGAAGTCCTGGCCCCAGGCGAACGCGGCGGTGTTGAGGGTGGTGTGATCGCCACCGGCCGCCAGCGGTCCGCGCACCGTCTGGCCACTGCTGTTCTTCCATTCATAGCGATGCAGTTTGCCCCACTGCCAGGCGCTGTGACTGCCGCCCAACTGACTGTCGCCAGCGTTGATCGCCGCGGCCAGGCTACGGGCGAGGATCGCCGGTTTGTCTTCTTTCTGCGGGGTGCGCAGGTCATCCCAGAACGGACTGTCTTCGCGTCCCAGCAGGTGATCGGCCTGCGCGGCGTAGGACAACTTGCCGTTGGCGATGAAGGCTTTCCAGGCCGGGCTGCTTTCCGGACCCAGTTCGTCGAGGAAAATCTGCTTGGTGCTTTCCTGCAGGAACAGCTCGTAGATCGCGGCATCGGCGGAAGTCGGGCTTAGCTTGCCGTCAAACGCCATCAACCGGGTGAAGGCTTCGCGCGCCTTGTCGCGATCCGCCGCCGGCAAGGCGTCGATGGCCTGCTTGAGTGGCTGGGCCATGCCCGGTGCTTCGGACATCTTCTTCAGCTTGGCGGCGAAGGTGGTGGTCTGGTCGTACTGCATGGCGATCAGGCTGCGGGTGTCATGTTTGCCCGCACCCGCCAGTTGGGCCAGGCGCTCGCCGCGTTCCGGTGCCGACCAGGAATTGGACAGCTGCATGCCGTAGCCATGGGGAATGACCCGCTGGTTGGCGGTGCCGAGCCAGCCCTGGGCCGGGTCCTGATCGTAGGGGTGCAGCATCGGGTCGGCGTAACCGTCCCAGTCGTAGCGGCTTTCCCAACCCGGCGAAGGCAGCAGCCCTTCGCCTTCACGGCGGTTCGGGTAACGACCGGTGACCTGCCAGCCGATGTTGCTGGCATCGGCGAACACCAGGTTCAGGGCGATGGCGCGGATCTCGCGGCTGGCGTCCGACGCACGTTCGACGTTCTGCGCCCGGGACAGATCGAAGAACGCGTCCAGGGTTTTATCGTCGGTGAAATTCGGCGTCTGCAAGGCCAGGCCGAGGCCGCTGCCCTGGGCCAGGCCCTGGGCGCTGTTGAGCAACGGACCATGACCGGTTTCGTACACCGCTTCGCGAATCGGCCGCTGGCCTTTGACGAAATAGGTTTCGTTGCGCACGATCGCCGGCTGCCATTTGCCGTTGCTTTCATAGGCCAGGCCATTGCCCTGGCGGCGGATTTTTTCCAGGAACAGATCCTGGTTGTCGCCCATGACGCTGGTCGCGCTCCACGCCACCTTGCCGTTAAAGCCGCCAAGGATCATCGGCAAGCCGGCGATAGTCGCGCCGGAGGCCTGATACTTGGTGGTGCGGATCTGCACGTAGCTGTACAGCGACGGCACGCCCATCGGGCCATGACTGTCGCTGGCCAAAAGGCTCTTGCCGCTGCGGCTGCGTTGCGGGGCGATGGCCCAGTTGTTGGACGAAGTGGCGCCCAACATATTCAGCTCGGACAGCTGGCCGGTGGCTTTGCTGAGCTCGGCGAGTCCCGGCACTTGCCCGTTGAGCTTGATGCCTTGCAGTTTCTCGCTTTCGGCCAGCGGCAGTTTTTCGTCCGGGGCCGATGGCGTCAGCCATGCCAGTTTGTCGGTGGTGACCGTCTGCGCCAGCACCAGCGAGGCAATTTCTTCCGGCAGATTCGCTGACTGGCTGAAATTCAGCAGGCAGAAAATCAGCGCCGAGTCTTCCGGTTTCCAGTATTCAGGTTTGTAACCGCTGGCGGCGAGGTCAGCCGGCAGTTTGTCGCGGTAGCGGAACAGGTAGGCGTTGACCCCGCGGGCATAGACTTCGAAGAAGCGCTTGAGGCGCGGCGAAGAGGCCTTGTACAGCTCACCGGCGCTTTTCTTCAGGTTGACGGCGCGCATATAGCGGTCGGCATCGAGCAGGTCGGCACCCTGCATCTCGGCCAGGCGCCCCTGGGCCAGCAGGCGCAGGGTGACCATTTGCGTGATGCGATCGCTGGCGTGCACATAGCCGAGGGTGAACAGTGCGTCGTGGAAGCTGCTGCTTTCGATCAACGGCATGCCCATGGCATTGCGCCGTACCGAAACGTTCTGCGCCAGACCCTTGAGCGGCTGCACGCCGGAGACGGGTGGGAGAGTGTCCTGGGCATTGAAGCTCTGACAACCGGTCAGGCTCAAAACCCCCGCCACTGCTGCGGCAACGCCGAACCGGGGTAGAAATTGTGTAAGGGCTGGCGAGGCCATGGCAAAGCTCCTGCGGGGGTGGTAGCGCAATAAAGTCGCTACGTTAGTGAGCAGGCGATGGCGGCGCAAGCGGCGGGACGAGGTTATTTCAGGATTTATCGGATAATTGCATTGCAAGGTCGCGCACACCTTGCAGGTGCTGCCTCAGGCTGCGATCTTTTCGCCCCTCGATCAATATTTCCGGAGATGCACGGGCATGGAACTCAAGCCGAACGCCGCACTGATCATCATCGATCAACAAAAGGGCATCCTGCACCCCAGGCTCGGTCCACGAAACAATCCACAGGCCGAAGATCGCATGCTCGAACTGTTGAACCATTGGCGACGCAGCGCCCGACCGATCATTCACGTACAGCACTTGTCGTGCAGCGAAGATTCGGTGTTCTGGCCGCAGCAGTCGGGGGTGGAGTTTCAGGAGCGCTTCACGCCGCTAGCTGGCGAGCAACTGATTCAAAAGCAGGTGCCCGATGCGTTTTGCGCCACGGGACTGGAGACGTATTTGCGCGAGGCGGGGATCGGGCAATTGATCATCGTGGGTGTGGCGACCCACAACTCGGTGGAATCCACGGCGCGTACGGCGGGCAATCTGGGTTTCGAGACCTGGGTGGCTGAGGATGCGTGCTTCACCTTCGACAAGGCCGATTTTTTCGGCAATGCCCGTTCGGCGCAGGAGGTGCACGGGATGTCGCTGGGGAATCTGCATGGGGAGTACGCGACGGTGGTCAGCACCGCCTTCATCCTGGCGGATGCCTGAAGTCCCGACTTGTAGGAGCGTGGCTTGCCCGCGAAGGCGGTGGGGCAGCTAGCATCAAGGTGTCAGGTAAATCCATTCGCGGGCAAGCCACGCTCCCACAGGGTTTGTGTTGTTCTCGAAACCTGTGGGAGTGAGCCTGCTCGCGATAGCAGTCGATCAGGCGAAAAACATCAAGCGCCGTGGCACTTCTTGAATTTCTTGCCGTTGCCGCATGGGCAAGGGTCGTTGCGGCCGACGTCTTTCAGGGCGTTGCGGACCGGCTCCTGAGGAGCATGGTTGCAGTGCGGGCCGTGGACATGGCCATGGTCGTGATCATGTTCATGGTGGTCATGATCGTGGTTGCAGTCTGGGCCATGGACATGGGGTTGCTGGGTCATCGAGGTCACTCCGGAATTAGATCGGCGGGGATTATCACGCCATTACGCGCCAGGTGCACGTAGTGAGCGATGAATAAACCGGTTTCCATCTCGCCTTCCAGACGATAGGGGACGCCCTGCCTGGATTCCTTGAGTTGTTTGACCAGATCCTTGAGCTTGGGCCAGAGGTTGGTGCGGATCGGCACTTTGTAGAAGCGACTGCTCTTGGGGTTAACGGTGACCCAGTGCTCATGCTCGCCATCGGCCAGCAGGATGCCCCCCAGATGAACGCGATATTCCATGCCGCGTACGGTCAGTTCGCTGTCGTTGCGGTTGTCGATGCGAAAGTGCAGCACGAAGCGCTGCTCCATCAGTTTGGCCCGCACCACCTCAACCTTGACCAGATGCACCTCGGGGTCCGGTTCATCGGAGCTGAACCAGGACGCGCAGCCACCGAGCCCCAGACAAAGAGCCAGCGTGAGCAGACCGTGTGCGAGTCGTCGGGTGATCATGGCGCGATTCTCCCTTTGTAGCAGCTGGCGAAGCCTGCGTTCGGCTGCGCAGCAGCCGCCAATCCTGCGACCTCGTTCTACCTCAGACACCATGCCGCCTGGTTTTACGCCTGCTAAGCAGGTGAACGCAGCCCTCGGCAGCGGCTACAGAAAAACGCTCACCTCAACTGCCGAAATATCCCGAACAGCACTTTTTGAATTTCTGTCCGCTGGCGCAAGGACAGGCGTCGTTGCGGCCGATGTCCAGGGGCACGGTCGGGTCGATGAAATACCAACGTCCGGCGTTCTGCACGAAAGAGGAGCGCTCGCGATGGCTGTGCTCGCCGCTGCCGTCGTGCCAGCGGGCGGTGAAAGTGACGAAGGCGTGTTCCGGCTGGCCGCCGAGCACTTCCGAGCTTTCCACCTCCAACCCCAGCCAGGTGCTCTGGGCGCTCCAGTCGCTGATCGATTGCCGATCCAGACCCGACTGCTGGGCGGGCAGAGTGGTCGCCACCAGATAATCGATCAGGCCCAGCACATAAGCGCTGTAGCGCGAACGCATCAGCGCTTCGGCGCAGGGTGCCGGGTGGCCGGCATGGTAATGGCCGCAGCAGGCATCGAGCAGGGTGCCGCTACCGCAGGGGCAAATGGATGTACTCATTGCGTTACCACCAGTATTTCCCGAAGTTTTCCGGATTGGCCCAGAAACGCGAGTTGAGCCAGTCGGGGACTTGTTTGTATTCAAGCAGATCGTAGGTGAACAGGGTCAACACCTGGTCATCGCGTTGAAAGCGCTCGCTGGCTTGCAGCGCCAGGGAGAAAAAATCCGTTTCCTGCCAACCGCTGGCGGGCAAGTCGGCCAATACCGCAATGCGACTGGCGTTGAGGTTGCGGATGCCGCCCAGCAGGTTCAGACCCTCGCGCTTGGGCAAGTGCTCAAGACAATCGACCACCAGCGCCAGATCGAAACGGCGCGCCGCCAATTCATCCGGCAATGGTCCGGGCGCCGCGTGCGCCACGCAGGTGTCCGGGTGCGCGAGCTTGAACGCCTCGAGCGCCGGGAATTCGCTGGCGCCGATCAGCAACAGTCGCGAAGGCGCGTAGCGATCCAGCAAAGCGGCGAGTGCCTGCTGGGGTGTGCGCGAAGAAATACCTGCATTCATTGGAGACCCTCACTCAGATCTGCCAAGACTAGCCTGCCCGCAAGTTCGAGCCTAGAGCGGGTTCGGGGGAAAAGTGACGATCTCCCGTGAATACGGGACAAATCTGCAATGGCCTATTGCTGGCGGAGTTTTAAACTCCGGTCTTTACTCCCTGAATCGGTTCTAAGCCGATCATTCAGGAGAAAACTAGATGAGCATAGTTCGGACGGCGTTACCCCTGGTTCTGCTAACCAGTGTTTTGACTGGTTGTGCAGGTTTGCAGAAGACCGACTGGCCGACCTGTGCGGCGGTCGGAGGTGTCGTGGGTGCGGGACTCGGTGCCACCGAGAGTTCGTCATGGGCAGGCTGGGGTGCGCTGGTTGTCGGTGGTACGGCAGCGGCCTATTGCTGGGTTCATGGCGATGGCGACGAAGACGGCGACGGCGTACCGGACAGCCGCGACAAGTGCCCTGGCACGCCTCGAGGCGTGAAGGTCGATGCCGATGGCTGCCCACCACCAGCTCCGGCTCCAGTGGTTGAAGAGGTCGTGGTGGTCAAGGAAGAAGTCATCGTCATCCGCGATGTTCACTTCCAGTTCGACAAGGCGACCCTCACAGCGTCCGACAAACAAGTGCTGGACAAGATTGCCACTCGCTTGAAAGGCGAGGCGCCTAATGCTCAGTTGACCGTTACCGGCCATACCGACAGCGTGGGCAGCGATTCCTACAACCAGAAACTGTCGGATAAACGCGCTCACTCGGTGGTTGAGTACCTGATCCAGGAAGGCGTGCCACGCAGCAACTTTGTGTCTGTTTCCGGTGCCGGTGAAAGCCAGCCGGTTGCCGACAACAAAACCGCCGACGGCCGTGCGCAAAACCGTCGCACGGAAATCAAAATCCAACGCTAGGTCCCTCGCATCCGCGGCTTGTGCAGTCGCGGATGCGGGTCTTTACTCCTGTGTAACCGGCATCGGCCGGTGACACAGGAGCTTTCAAAAATGAGCAATCTCACACGGACCGTCTTGCCGGTTCTGCTGCTCGGCAGCCTGTTGACCGGTTGCGCTACTCACAGTGATGGCACTGCCCCCCTCAATCAGCGTACCTGGCCGATCTGCAGCGTCATTGGCGGACTGGTCGGCGGAGGCCTGGGCGCCATCGAAAGTGGCGGTTGGGCGGCCGGCGGAGCGGCGCTCGGCATTTTGACCGGTGGCTTGATCTGTTATGCCCAGGATGGCGATGAAGACGGCGATGGCGTTTTCGACCGACGCGATCGCTGCCCTGACACTCCGGCCAATACCCCTGTAGATCATCGCGGTTGCCCGCTGCCGCAATACCCGGCCAGCGTGAAACCGGCTGAGCCTGTGCAGGCCGAGGTCATCACCCTGAGCGATGCGGGCGATGTGCTGTTTGCCTTCAACCAGTCCGACCTGACCCCGACCGCGCAAAGCCAGCTCGACTCGATCATGGGCAAGCTGGAGGATGACAGTGTGGTCAGCATCAAGGTGGTCGGGCATACCGACAGCGTCGGCTCGGATGCCTACAACCAGGGTCTGTCTGAGCGGCGTGCCAGCAGCGTGGCGCATTATCTGCTGACACAGGGCGTGGCGCCGGCCAAGCTTACCAGCGAAGGCAAGGGCGAAAGCCAGCCGGTGGCGGACAACGACACCGAGGAAGGCCGCGCGAAAAACCGTCGCGTGGAGTTGCACATCAATCGATAGAGAGCGCCGGGCTAGAGCCGTCGAGCGCGGATTCGCCGCGTTTCGACGGCCATTCGGCGATCTTCATCAAGTTTTTTCGCTTGCCCTCTGGCTAATCCCGCGTGGATGCCGTTACTGTGCCCCAAACAATAATTCTTATCGGGGGCGCGTATGAAGGTGCTATGGGGGCTGGGGAAGCTGCTGACTCTGCTGTTCTGGCTGGTAGTGCTTGCCAATCTGCTCATACCGTTCGTTTATCCGTTGCACCAGTTGGTCAACCTGGCCGGCGCCGTGCTGGCGGTCCTGCATCTGCTCGAGGCACTGTTGTGCTTTCGCAGTCTCAGAGGACGCGAGCATCCCTGGCGTGATCGTCTGAAGATTGTCATTTTCGGCGTTTTCCACCTGCTAACCATTCCTGCCCCCACCGCATCTAAGGCTTCCCATGCGTAAACTCTGTCTGCTCGCTGCACTCATCAGCCCATTGGCCTGCGCCCAGGTGGTCAGCGTCGAAACCAACTCGCTGATGCGTCTGCCCAACACCGCAAGCACCTTGCAGTTGGAACGCCTGGAAGTGGCCGACTACGGCACCTTGCTGATCCCTTCGAACGTGACCGAACTCACCGTGGGTGAACTGCATCTGGGGCGTGAAGCGCGGATCGCGATCGTGCCCGGCGAACAGGCGTTCGAGCTGAAGGTCAGCCGTGCCGATTTGTCCGAAGGCAGCCAGATCACTGCCCGTGGCGCGCCAGGCACTTACCAGAAAGCGGCCCGTTCCGGGCGCAACCTGAATTTGCAGATCAAGGCTTTGAACGCGCCGCTGTTGCAGGTGGATGCCCGCGGTGGGGCAGGGGCGCCGGGGTTCTTCGGGCTGGACGGGGCCAATGGTGAGGCACCGGGTTGTGCGTGGGGCCAGGCCGGTCGCGGTGCTGATGGCAGCAACGGCAGCGATGGCCAGCCAGGAGCGCCGGGAGCGCTGGTGAAACTGGCGGTGCCGCACGATTACCCGGCGGAACAGATCAAGGTGCAAGTGGCCGGCGGTGCCGGTGGCCTGGCCGGACCTGGCGGCAAGCCGGGCGCGGGTGGCAAGGCCAAGGGCTGCGTTGTTTACAAGGCTGATGGCGGCAAAAGTGGCAAGCCTGGGGCTGATGGACAGCCAGGGGCTGCGGGTGCGGCGGGTTCGGTGACGGTACAGCGGTTGTAATTCGACCCTATCGCGAGCAGGCTCGCTCCCACAGGGACAGTGCAGATCCTGTAGGAGCGAGCCTGCTCGCGATGCTGTTAAAAGGTCAGCCGTGCTGCGGCAATCGCCACCACAGCCACCCCCACCAGCAGATTGAAACCCACCACCCGGCGAATCCGCCCCAGCACCGACGCCCCGGTCGGCCAGTCCTGCGCTTCCACGGCCTTGCGCAACTCCGGCAGCATCAACGCCTGAATCCGGATGAACAGCGCCGTCATCACCAGATAGAGCCCCATCATCACCTGCACGTAACGCGGCGCATGCTCAAAGCCGGTGAAATGCAGGTTCAGCATGCCCACGCCGGTGACCGGCAGCAGAATGACCGCGCCCCAGACCCAGCGGAAAAAGCCTTGAAACACTTCTACCCAGAGCTTCAGTCGGGCAGGACCTTCGAGAGCCTTGATCGCCGCGGGGCGCAAGACTATCCAGGCGAAAAACATGCCGCCCACCCACACCAGTGCGGCGAGGACATGCAGGCTATAAACAAGGCTAAAAGCGGTCATTGGGGTACTCCGTTCTGCGCGGGATTAATTAGCGGGGTATGATAGCGGCCGATCCGAACCACTGAAAATTTATCCAGCGTTTTTTGCGCCCGACAATCCATGATCAGCACTGAACTCAAAACCACGATCCAGGGCGCCTATTCGCGTTTTCTCGAAGCCAAGAGCCTCAAGCCGCGTTACGGCCAACGCCTGATGATCGCCGAAGTCGCCAAGGTCCTCGGTGACATCGACACCGACGACGAAGGCCGGCGCAGCGGCGATCCCGCGATTGTCGCGGTGGAAGCCGGCACCGGTACCGGCAAGACCGTGGCCTACAGCCTGGCGTCGATTCCTGCTGCCAAGGCCGCCGGCAAGCGCCTGGTGATCGCCACGGCCACCGTCGCCCTGCAGGAGCAGATCGTCTACAAGGATCTGCCGGACCTGATGCGCAACAGCGGGCTGAATTTCAGCTTCGCCCTGGCCAAGGGGCGCGGGCGCTACATGTGCCTGTCCAAGCTCGACATGCTGCTCCAGGAAGGCCACGCACAGACCGCCACCGCGCAGCTGTTCGAGGAAGAAGGCTTCAAGATCGAGGTGGATGAGGCCAGTCAGAAGCTGTTCACCAGCATGATCGAGAAACTCGCCGGCAATAAATGGGACGGCGACCGCGACAGCTGGCCCAACGCCCTGGAGGACGCCGACTGGGCACGCCTGACCACCGATCACAGCCAGTGCACCAACCGTCATTGCCCGAACTTCGGCCAGTGCGCCTTTTACAAGGCCCGCGAAGGCATGGGCAAGGTCGATGTGATCGTCACCAACCACGACATGGTGCTGGCGGACCTCGCCTTGGGCGGCGGCGCCGTGCTGCCGGACCCGCGCGACACCCTCTACGTATTCGACGAAGGCCATCACCTGCCCGACAAGGCCATCGGCCATTTCGCCCATTACACCCGCCTGCGTTCCACCGCCGACTGGCTGGAAACCACAGCCAAGAACCTCACCAAACTGCTGGCCCAGCACCCGCTGCCGGGGGATCTGGGCAAGCTGATCGAGCAGGTGCCGGAGTTGGCGCGGGAGATCAAGACCCAGCAGCAATTCATGTTCACCGCCTGCGAGCAGATCGCCGATTTCAAACCCGGTGAAGACGTCGAAGGCCGCGAACGGCCGCGTCATCGTTTCGTCGGCGGAGTGATCCCCGAGCACATGCGCGAGATGGGCATCGAACTGAAGAAAGGCTTTGCGCGCCTGACCGATCTGTTCACCCGCCTGACCGACTTGCTCAAGGAAGGCATGGACGGCGAGGTCAACATCGGCATCGCCAGCAATCAGGCCGAAGAGTGGTATCCGCTGTTCGGCAGTCTGCTGTCCCGTTGCTCGGGCAACTGGGAGCTGTGGACCGCATTCACCGTCGAAGACCCGGAAGACAACCCGCCCATGGCCCGCTGGCTGACCCTGGCCGAAAGCGGCTCGCTGTTCGACATCGAGGTCAATGCCAGCCCGATCCTCGCGGCGGACATGCTGCGGCGCAGTCTGTGGAACGTGGCCTATGGCGCCCTGGTGACTTCGGCGACCTTGACCGCCCTCGGTACTTTCGACCGATTCCGCATGCGCGCCGGCCTGCCGAAACATGCCGTGACCGCCGTGGTGCCGAGCCCGTTCCATCACGCCGATGCCGGTGTGCTGAAAGTGCCGAATCTCAACGCCGACCCTCGTGATGCGGCGGCGCATACCGCCGCGATCATCCGCGACTTGCCGGACCTGGTCGAAGGCTCGCGGGGCACGCTGGTGCTGTTTTCCTCGCGCAAACAGATGCAGGACGTGTTCGATGGCCTCGATCGCGACTGGCGCAAGCAGGTGTTCATTCAAGGCAACCTGTCGAAGCAGGAAACCCTGAACAAACACAAGGCCAGGGTCGATGGCGGGGATTCGAGCGTGTTGTTCGGTCTTGCGAGTTTTGCCGAGGGCGTCGACTTGCCCGGCGCCTATTGTGAACACGTGGTCATCGCCAAGATTCCGTTCTCGGTGCCCGACGATCCGGTCGAAGCGGCGCTGGCCGAATGGATCGAAGCCCGGGGTGGCAATCCATTCATGGAAATCTCCGTGCCGGACGCCTCGTTGAAGCTGGTCCAGGCTTGCGGTCGCCTGCTGCGCACCGAAGAAGACCGCGGCACCATCACCTTGCTCGACCGGCGTCTGGTCACCCAGCGCTATGGCAAGGCGATCCTCAATGCGTTGCCTCCTTTCCGTCGCGAAATTTCCTGATATGTCGGTGGGCAAATCTGCCCACCGCGTTGTCTATCTCTCTGTCATCGCTGTTTCACTGGCCCATTGAGGTCGTTAGGGAGAATTCCGTTCTCATGATTCGCCGTTCGTTACCCGCCATTTTTGCCCTGGTCTTCGCCGCCCCCTTGCTGGCGGCGCCTACTGGTCAGCAGACCCTGTTCAACTTCGTCCGCCCCGCGGACGTGGTCAAAGTGGCCACCGAGAACGCCGATCTGCCGCAATCCAACGCCGAGCAAACCCCTGAAGGCGAAGTACTGCGCCGGGTGACCTTCAATCCGGTCGCCCGCCCGACCTTGCGTTTGAGCCCGCAAACCGGCGCCTGGGACTGGTCGCAGTCGGCAATGATGAGCCTACGCATCCAGAGCGCCATGAACTGGCCGATCACCCTCTATGTGCAAATTCAGAGTAACGACGGCAAGACCCTGACCAGTCGCATCGACCTGCCGGCAGGGCCGGCGCAGACATTGCTCGTGCCGCTGGTGGCGACTTCGCCACTGAGCCAGGGCATGAAAGCCGGGCCGCCGATGCCGGTGACGGTCGATGGCTCGCGTGTATTGCTGGCCAGCAGCAGCGGTGAACTGGATCGCGCCCAGGTGGTGTCGGTCAGTCTGTCGATGGACCAACCGAAGGCCGCCCAAAGCATTCTGCTCGAGCGCTTCGGTGTTGAGGATGGTGAAGCCGCCACCAAAGCGGCGTACGGTAATCTGGTAGACGCCTACGGTCAGTCGACCCGGGGTAAATGGCCGGAAAAAGTCGGCAGCGACGAACAACTCAAAGGCGCGGCCGCCAAGGAACAACAGCAGTTGAAGGGCTGGCTGGCCGAGCGCGCCAAGGCACCGCTGGACAAGTTCGGCGGCTGGACCCAGGGCCCGGCGTTCAAGGGCAGCGGTTTTTTCCGCACTGAAAAGCGCGACGGGCGCTGGTATCTGGTCACGCCGCTGGGTTATCCGTTCTATTCGTTGGGCGTCAACACCGTCGCGGCGGATGTGAACCAGACCTACGTTGCCGGACGTGAGTGGATGTTCGAATCCCTGCCCAAGGCGGGCGAGCCGTTGGCCAGCCACTTTGGCGAGGGGGATAACCGTGGCGGCAATGGCGTTGATCAGGGCCGCGGTTTCAATGCCGGGCGCTGGTATGACTTCTATGGCGCCAACCTGCAGCGTCTGTATGGCGATCCGTGCGTGCCGGGCAGCGAGACCAAATCCGGGGTCGCCGAAGCGGCCAAATCCGACGCGGTGGAAGCCAGCGCAGAGAAAGCGGCGGAGCAACCGTTGGTGCCTGAGACGGCCGAATCCGGTGTCGCCGAAGCGGCCAAGGCTGACGCGGAACAAGCCGCGGCAGCGAAAGCGGCCAAGCGCACTGCGACAGAACCCTGCAAAGCGACCTTCGACGAAAATCGCTGGGCCAGCCAGACCCTCGATCGTCTGCAAGCCTGGGGATTCAACACCGTTGGCAACTGGAGCGCGCCATCTCTTGGCGATGCGGAGCGTGTGCCATATACCTTACCGCTGTCGATCGTCGGCGATTACACCAGCATCAGTACCGGCAATGACTGGTGGGGCGGCATGCCCGACCCGTTCGATCCGCGTTTCGCCATGGCCACCGAACGCGCCGTGGCCATCGCCACCCGCGACCATCGCGACGATCCGTGGCTGATCGGTTACTACGCCGACAATGAACTGGCCTGGGCCGGTCCCGGTGACGATCCGAAAGCCCGTTACGCCCTGGCCTACGGTACGTTGAAGATGACCACCGACGTGCCGGCCAAGCGTGCATTTCTCAAGCAACTGCGCGACAAGTATCGCAACCAGGCGGGTCTGTCCAAGGCCTGGGGTATCGACTTGCCGGCCTGGGAGTTGATGGAGGACCCTGGTTTCGTGCCGCCGTTGCCGAGCCCTGAACATCCGGAGATCGAGGCTGACTTCAAGTATTTCCAGAAGGTTTTCGCCGACACCTATTTCAAGACCATTTCCGACTCGCTCAAGTGGCACGCGCCGAATCAGTTGCTGCTGGGGGGGCGATTTGCCGTCAGTACGCCGGAAGCGGTTGAGTCCTGTGCCCGTTACTGCGATGTGTTGAGCTTCAATCTGTATACGCTGCAACCGCAGGACGGTTATGACTTTGCCAAGCTGCGCGAGCTGAACAAGCCGGTGTTGATTACCGAGTTCAACTTCGGTTCGACTGATCGTGGGCCGTTCTGGGGTGGGGTGACGCAGTTGGCGAAAGAGGAGGACCGGGGGCCGGCTTACGCGAACTTCCTGAAGCAGGCGCTGAGTGAACCTTCGATTGTCGGGGTGCACTGGTTCCAGTACCTCGACCAGCCAGTTACCGGGCGTTTGCTGGATGGTGAGAACGGTCATTTTGGTCTGGTGGGGATTACTGATCTGCCGTTTCAGGGGTTTGTCGACAGTGTGCGCAAAAGCAATCTGGCGGCGGTGGATCAGTTGGCCAAGGAGGCGCAGAAGGCCAGCGCCGAGGCGGACAAGGTCAAACACGATAGCGAAGGTGGGCGCGATGCGGATGCCGGCAAAGGGCCGGGGAAGGGCGCAGGTGGGCATTCGGGCAAGGGCCACTAACTGACCCACATCACTTCGTAGGAGCGAGGCTTGCCCGCGAAGGCGTCCTGACAGCCGACGTGATCTTGCGGATGTAGCGGGATCAATTGTGGGAGCTGGCTTGCCAGCGATGGCGGCCTGCCAGCCGACCTGACTCTCGCGGATGTACCCAGACCCCCTGTGGGAGCGGGCTTGCTCGCGAAGGCGTTCTGGTAGACGACCTGGCTTTTGAGGATGTACTCGGTTCGAATGTGTGCGAGCCTGCTCGCGAGCTTTTTTGATTGGGTGCATATCCGTTGCTGCGGTAACGGCGGCTTAGGGTTCCGCCCTTACGGCGGGTCACTTGGAAAAGCGCCAAGTAACCAAGCGCTTTTATCCCCTGACGTACGGCCCTTCGCTTAGGCTCAGGGTTCCCTCGCTCCGGTCCTGCTCCGTGGGCCCGCCGCCATCGGCCATCCATGGCCGGGGGCGGCTAACCCGGCATCCATGCCGGGTTGCCCACTGCGCAGAACCTCCACTCGGCCTTCCGACGGGGCAGATCAAAATCAAAAGCCAAAGCGAGGCGGCCTACCGGCCGGCCTAATCGGATCTGCTCCTACACAACCCCCACACGAAACCCACCCGAATCAACATGAAGATCGCAACCGCCCGGCCCGCACCTGTTTCCAAATCCTTCAAGGGCTGGAACAATGCGGGCCTCTTTGTAGAGCGTTTTCCGGGGAGTCACGGGTGCAGATTCAGGGTCATTACGAGCTTAAGTTCGAGGCGGTGCGTGAGGCGTTTGCGGCGCTGTTCGAGGATCCTCAGGAGCGTGGTGCGGCGTTGTGCATCAAGGTCGGTGGTGAAACCGTGCTTGATCTGTGGTCCGGCACTTCCGATAAGGACGGCGCCGAGGCTTGGCACAGCGATACCATTGCCAATCTGTTTTCCTGCACCAAGACCTTTACCGCCGTGACCGCGTTGCAACTGGTGGCCGAGGGCAAGTTGCAGCTGGATGTTCCGGTTGCTCGCTACTGGCCCGAATTCGCTGCTGCGGGCAAGGAATCCATCACCCTGCGCCAGTTGCTCTGCCATCAGGCCGGTCTGCCGGCGTTGCGCGAGTTGCTGGCTCCAGAGGCGCTTTACGACTGGCAAACCATGGTCGACGCTCTTGCTGCCGAAGCCCCTTGGTGGACGCCGGGCGAGGGGCATGGTTATGCCGCCATCACCTACGGCTGGCTGGTCGGCGAACTGTTGCGGCGTGTCGACGGTCGCGGGCCGGGTGAATCCATCGTGGCTCGGGTGGCCAAGCCTTTGGGACTGGATTTCCATGTCGGCCTGGCCGATGAAGAATTTTATCGCGTGGCGCATATTGCCCGGGGCAAGGGTAACGCCGGTGATGCTGCGGCCCAGCGCCTGCTGCAGGTGACGATGCGTGAGCCGACGGCCATGACCACCCGGGCCTTCACCAATCCGCCTTCGGTGCTGACCAGCACCAACAAACCGGAATGGCGGCGCATGCAGCAACCGGCGGCCAATGGCCACGGTAACGCTCGCAGTCTGGCCGGGTTCTATGCCGGTCTGCTCGATGGCAGTCTGCTGGAAGGCGAAATGCTCGACGAGTTGACCCGCGAGCACAGCATCGGCGAAGACAAGACCCTGCTGACCCGCACCCGTTTCGGCCTGGGCTGCATGCTCGATCAGCCGGATGTGCCCAACGCTACCTACGGTCTCGGCCCGCGTGCTTTCGGGCATCCTGGTGCTGGCGGTTCCATCGGTTTCGCTGATCCCGAGCACGATGTGGCCTTCGGTTTTGTGACAAATACCCTGGGGCCGTACGTCTTGATGGATCCGCGTGCGCAAAAGCTCGCTCGGGTACTGGCCACTTGTCTGTAAATCCGGTTCACAGGTCGGGAATCCGGAACCTGATAGCCATTTAAGTTTCTAATCATGCGTTTATACGGGCTGTAGCGGGCCTGCTTTTTTTGACTTCATTTTTTGTGGATATCCAATGTCAACCAAACCAACCCTCGCCTTGGCACTGTGCATCGCTGTTACCGGTTGCGCACAGAACCCGAAAAATGATGCAGATGGCGGCAGCTGGTGGCCGTTCAGTTCCAATGACAAGGTTGCGGCAAAAGAACCGGCTCCAGCTCCTGCACCGGTCAAGCCAGCTGTTGCACCAGTCGCGAAGGCTGATAGCTCCAGCCCCTGGTACTGGCCGTTCGGCTCCGATGAAGTGCTCGACAAGAAGCCGGAAGTGAAGCCTGAAGCCAAACCAGTTGAAGTGGCCAAGGCAAACACCGATTCGGGCAGCAAGTGGTGGTGGCCGTTTGGCGGCGATGACAAGGCTGCCGCCAAAGCCGTGCCGATGCCGGATCCGAAAGTCACCCAGGCCTGGCTCGACGACTACGAGCCGCGCCTGCGCACCGCGATCAAGGACAGCAACCTGCAACTCGAGCGCCGTGAAAACGTGCTGGTGGTTATCGCGCCGGTCGAAGGGTCGTTCAACCCTGACCGCCCGGCCATGCTGCTGCCGGTAACCCTGGGCCCGTTCACCCGCGTGGCGAAAATCCTCGAAGCCGATCCCAAGACTGCCGTGCTGGTGCTCGGCCATAGCGATACGTCGGGCGCCGCGCCGGCCAACGTCAAGTTGAGCCAGGAGCGTGCGCAATCTGTCGCGGCGATCTTCCGTCTGAGCGGCCTGCAACGTGATCGCCTGAGCTTGCGTGGCATGGGCGGTGACGCTCCGCGTGCCGCCAATGACAGCAACGAGGGTCGTGCCCTGAATCGTCGCGTGGAAATGCTGGTGACGCCGCAGGACACCATGGTCGCGCTGTTGGCCAAGTACAACATGCCGGCACCGGCGCCTGTACGCATGGTCGCAGCCCAGGACGTCAAGCCGGCCGCCAAGCCAGTGACGCCTGCGCCTGCCGATGCGAAGAAAGCTGCTGCACCGGTTGCCAAGAAAGCCCCGGCGAAGAAAGCCGCCAAGGCCCCAGCCAAGAAGGCACCGGCCAAAACCGCGACCCCGGCGAAAAAGACCGCGCCAGCCAAAGCCGCTGCCGACAGCAAGAAAGTCGCCACCGCCGACGCCACAAAGAAGTGATTCGTTAACCAAAAGGAATGCGCCATGACCAAGGCTCTGGCAGATATGCGCCGCGATTACACCCGTGATGGCCTGACCGAGGCACAAGCCCCGGCCGAGCCGTTCGCGCTGTTCCATCAATGGTTCGCCGATGCGGTGAAAACCGAGCAGGCACCGGTGGAAGCCAATGCCATGACCTTGGCCACTGTCGACCAGGACGGTCGTCCGCATTGCCGCATCCTGCTGCTCAAAGGCCTGGATGCCCAGGGTTTCACCTTCTTCACCAACTATGACAGTGCCAAGGGCCAGCAGCTGGCCGCGAACCCGTTCGCGGCCATGACCTTTTTCTGGCCGACCCTGGAACGTCAGGTGCGCATTGAAGGGCGGGTAGTGAAAGTGACCCCTGAAGAGTCCGATGCCTATTACCAGGTTCGCCCGCTGGGCAGTCGCCTGGGAGCCTGGGCTTCACCGCAGAGCCGGGTGATTGCCGATCGCGCCGAACTGGAAACGCTGCTCAAGGACACCGAGCAACGTTTCAGCGACAGCCAGCCGCACTGCCCGGAGCACTGGGGTGGTTACCGTTTGTTGCCGGAGCGCATCGAGTTCTGGCAAGGGCGCGCAAGCCGCCTGCATGATCGTCTGAACTATCGTTTGCAGGGCGCCGACTGGATTCTTGAACGTCTGGCACCCTAGGCAGTCTACCGATCGGGGTAGCCTGTCGCAGCGGCCTCCAGCCATTGCGGCAGGTCCCGACGCTTGATCTTTTGCGCTTGAGCGTTCGCCAGTTGCTGGAGCATGAATGCTTTTTTGCGTTCGTCTCCGCCAGCCAGTGCCAAGGCCAGATCGCGATCCATCCAGCGTTTTATCCGTACGTACAGCCACCAGTGGAAGTACAACCCGGCGACGGTCGTGATGACAATGATGAAGTAATCCATGAAAATCCTCGGCCAACGGCGCAGATTGCCGAATTTACCGCTAATGTGTGGGAAATCCGCTAGCGCCTGTACTGAAACTGAATGAAAGCAGTTTTATCCGGGCGATGCCGTGACAGGCGTCAAGCCGCGGAGTTTAATGGATACCTGTCCTTTGGAGTTGATGCTATGCGTAAGTCTGTTCTGCTGGTTGCTTCCTTTTCCACGATGGCGATGTTGCTCACTGGTTGCCAATCGAGCCTGACCGGTGACTCTTACTCCCGTGACGAAGCGCGTCGCGTGCAGACCGTTCGCATGGGCACCATCGAAGCCCTGCGTCCGGTGAAGATCGAAGGCACCAAGACCCCGATCGGCGGCCTGGCCGGTGCGGCAGTCGGCGGCGTTGGCGGCAGCGCCATCGGTGGCGGTCGCGGCAGCATCGTCGCTGCAGTCATCGGCGCGGTGGCTGGCGGTCTGGTCGGTTCGGCGGCCGAAGAAGGCCTTACCCGTACCCAAGGCGTGGAAATCACCGTGCGCGAAGACGACGGCAGCATGCGCGCCTACGTGCAACAGGTTCAGGAAAACGAAGTATTCCGCGTGGGCGAGCGTGTTCGTATCGCCACTGTCGACGGTACAAGTCGCGTTACGCACTAAGCGCAAAGCTGGTTAAAGAAAAACCCCGACCAGGTGAACTGGTCGGGGTTTTTTGTGCTTCGGGAAAATGATCGCCGGGTTTATGCGGGTTGCAGCACTTTCTGGCGGCTCGCCATCGCCGTCACCGCATAACCGATCAAGGCCGCCAGTATTGAACCGGTCAGGATGCCCATCCTGTCCATTCCCGCGTATTCGCTGGCGCCCGGTACAAACGCGAGGGATCCAACAAAGAGGCTCATGGTGAAGCCGATCCCGCAGAGAATCGCCACGCCCAGCACCTGGCCCCAGTTCGCGCCCTGGGGCAGGGCGGCGATGCCGGTTTTCACCGCCAGCCATGTAAGGCCGAACACACCGATCGTCTTGCCCAGCAGCAGGCCGATCGCGATGCCCATTGGCACGTGATGGGTGAAGCTTTCGGCGGTCACCCCGCTCAGGGACAGGCCGGCATTGGCAAAGGCGAACAGCGGCAGGATGCCGTAGGCCACCCACGGATGCAGCGCGTGTTCCAGGGTCAGCAACGGCGACGATTCGGCATTGCGGGTGCGCAGTGGAATGCAGAAGGCCAGGGTCACGCCGGCCAGCGTGGCGTGCACACCGCTCTTGAGGACGCAGACCCAGAGGATCAGGCCGATGATCATGTAAGGACCTAGCTTGACCACGCCCAGCCGGTTCATGCCGATCAGCGCCGCGATGCAGGCTGCGGCCAACGCCAGAGAGAGGGTAGACAGGGCGCCCGAGTAGAAGATCGCAATGATGATGATCGCGCCCAGGTCGTCGATGATCGCCAGGGTCATCAGGAACAGTTTCAGCGACACCGGAACTCGCTTGCCCAGCAGCGCCAGCACGCCGAGGGCGAAGGCGATGTCGGTGGCAGTGGGGATCGCCCAGCCGTCCAGGGCCGCCGGATTATCCCGGTTGAGGAACCAGTAGATCAGCGCCGGCACCACCATGCCGCCAATGGCAGCGGCGCCGGGCAGGACGATTTGCGAGGGTTTGGACAGTTGTCCGTCGAGGACTTCGCGTTTGACTTCCAGGCCGATCAACAGGAAGAACAACGCCATCAGGCCGTCGTTGATCCACAGCAGCAGCGGCTTGGCGATCTTCAGCGCGCCGACCTGCGCCACCACCGGCGTGTCCAGCAGGCCGTTGTACAGCCAGGACAGCGAGGAGTTGTTGATGATTAGCGCCAGAACGGCAGCCGCGATCAGTAGCAGACCGCTGGCAGCTTCCAACTGAAAGAAACGTGTGAAAGTGCTACGCAGAGGCAAGGTTCGCTCTCCATCCGAGGTCAAAAGGTGGGACACCCTAACCCGTCCCCTTAGACGTTAAAACAAAAGTTATATTCTTTTTTGTTATATGTCGTTACAGAACGCTCCGGCCTTGCGACCTGAGCCTAGCAGTTGCCGGGCGTATTGAACCCCAGCTGTACCTGTGCGCGATGTAGGTTTTTTCCTAAGCTTGACGTTTGAGTCAGACTCCTGCCGATCCAACGAGAAAAATCATCATGAGCGACAACCGCCAGTGGGCCCGCGAAGCCATCCGGATCATCGAAGCCGACTTCCAGCGCAGCGCCGACACCCACCTGATCCCTTTGCCGCTGCCAGGCTTTCCGGGTATCGAGCTGTATTTCAAGGATGAATCGAGCCATCCCACCGGCAGCCTCAAGCACCGTCTGGCCCGTTCGCTGTTCCTGTATGCGCTGTGTAACGGCTGGCTCAAGCCCGGCGCGCCGGTGATCGAGGCGTCCAGCGGTTCGACGGCGATTTCCGAGGCGTACTTTGCCCGCTTGCTGGGCGTGCCGTTCATTGCGGTGGTGCCGGCCAGCACTTCCAAGGAAAAGATCGCGCAGATCGCTTTCTATGGTGGCCAGACGCATCTGGTGGATGACCCGACGCAGATCTATGCCGAGTCCGAGCGCCTGGCGCGGGAACATGATGGGCATTTCATCGACCAGTTCACCTACGCCGAGCGCGCCACCGACTGGCGAGCGAACAACAACATCGCCGAGTCGATCTTCCAGCAGATGCGATTCGAGAAGCATCCCGAGCCGAGCTGGCTGATCTCCAGCCCCGGCACCGGCGGCACCACGGCCACTTTGGGACGCTATGTGCGCTATCGTCAGCACTGCACCCGCGTGCTGTGTGCCGACGCTGAGCGTTCGGTGTTTTTCGATTACTACCAGACCGGCGATGCCAGCCTGCGCCTGGATCACGGGTCGCGCATCGAAGGCATCGGCCGGCCACGGGTCGAGGCTTCGTTCCTGCCCAAGGTGATCGATGCGATGGTCAAGGTGCCGGATGCCTTGTCGCTGGCGGCCATGCATTACCTGGCCGAGCGCCTGGGGCGGCATGTCGGCGGGTCGAGCGGCACCAACCTGATCGGCGCCTTGATGGCGGCGCAGCAGATGGCGGCAGCGGGGGAGACGGGGTCGATCGTGGCGATTCTTTGCGACAGCGGCGAGCGGTACGCCACCACCTACTACGATCAGAAATGGCTCAAGGCCGAGGGGTATGAGTTGAGTGGATTGATGGCGGCGGTGGCGGCGACGGTCGAGCGCGGCGAGGCGCTGCCGGAGAGTGTTTTGCGGGCCAATATCTGAAGTCTTTCAGGCAACAACGGACCAATGTGGGAGCGGGCTTGCTCGCGAAGGCGGAGTGTCATGCACTATCTATGGCGACTGACAC